>CAIYXV010000053.1 GCA_903930225.1 uncultured bacterium
AAAATTGACCTCGGCCATGATATAATTTCCATGATATGTCGTTAATTGTCCATAAGTATGGTGGAACCTCGGTTGGCACCCCCGAAAAAATAAAGAACGTTGCCCGCAGGGTAAAAAAGGTGAAAGATCAAGGCGATCAGGTCGTGGTTGTCGTATCGGCCATGGGGCATACCACCGACGAGCTGATCGATTTGATGAACCAGGTGACCGACAGCCCCGATCCCCGTGAGTATGACATGCTGGTCTCGACCGGCGAACAGGTGTCCGCGGCGCTTCTGGCCATGGCGCTTCAAGCTTCTGGCTGCCCCGCGATTTCTTTGACCGGGGGGCAAGCCGGCGTTGTAACCGAAGATATTTATAAAAAAGCCCGCATCAAGGAGATAAAGCTCGACCGCATAAAAGAAGAGCTTAAAGAAAATAAAGTTGTTGTCATCACCGGTTTTCAGGGCGAGGACAGCAAGGGCGACATCATCACTATCGGGAGAGGCGGGTCCGATACCTCGGCGGTTGCGATCGCCGCCGCGCTCAAGGCCGATGTCTGCGATATCTACACCGACGTTGACGGCGTGTACACGACCGATCCCCGGATCGTGCCGGAAGCAAGAAAATTAAAATACATCTCTTACGAAGAAATGCTGGAGCTGGCATCGTTAGGCGCGCAAGTCTTACACCCAAGATCGGTTGAATGCGCGAGCATTTATAACATGATAATCCATCTGCGCCACAGCCAAAAGGAAGTTGACGGGACATTTATTATGTCTCCCGCGCAGATATTAAAGGAGGTCGGGAAAATGGAAAAACAGGAAGCGGTCAGGGGGATCGCCCTCGACGAGAATATCGCGAAGATCGGACTGTTGAGAGTCCCGGACCGTCCGGGGATCGCGGCCCGGATCTTCGGCGCGCTGGCAAAAGAAAAAATAAACGTCGACATGATCATCCAGTCGATCCATTCTTCCGGCCAGTTTGCGGACATGGCCTTTACCGTCGACAAGCCGGAGTTGAAAAAGGCGCTTGAGGTCGCGGAAAAGATCGCCGCCGAACTTAAAGCCGAAGGCGTCGTGCACGACCGGGATGTGGCGAAAGTATCGCTGGTCGGTATCGGGATGGTTTCCCAGCCCGGGACCGCCTCGAAAATGTTCGAAACGCTGGCCGAAGCAAAAATAAATATCCAGCTGATCTCGACCTCGGAGATAAAAATATCGTGCGTGGTAAAAGCGGCAGATGGGAAAAAGGCAGTGCAGTTATTGCACAAGGCGTTCAATCTGGATAAAATCATTCAGTGAACCTGTTTTTCTCTTATCTTGCCGTTTTGTTGTTCTCATATCTTATCGGCTCCATCCCCTTTAGCCTGATCTTTGCCAATATTATTAAAGGTGTGGACGTGAGGCAGGAGGGCAGCGGCAACGTGGGAGCGAGCAACGTACTGGTAACCACGGGAAAAAGGGCGGCGGCGCTCGCGGTCCTTTTTGATATTACCAAAGGATTCACCGCCGTAATCGCGGCCCGGTTTGTGATCGGGCCCGGGTTTCCCGAAATTCCGGCGGCGCTGATGGCGATCCTCGGGCATGATTTCCCGGTCTATTTGAATTTTAAAGGCGGGAAAGGGATCTCGTCCACGGCCGGCGCGATCATTGCCATGAACCCGTATGTGTTCGCGGTCTGTCTTTTGTTTTACGTCGGTTTCCTGGCGGTCACCAGATATTTGATCTTAAGTTCCCTGCTGACGCTGGCGGCGATCCCGGTCCTTTTTTATCTGTTAAAAGACGATCCCTGGTATGTGTGTTTCGCGGCGATAGCGCTGGTGATTGCGTTGTTTGCCCACCGTGACGATATTCACCGCCTGATCTTAGGCAATGAGACGCCGCTCGGCGCCTCCCTGGCACGTGTGGTATAATTTAATAGATTTACGGGGCGTAGCTTAGCTTGGTAGAGCGCACGGTTCGGGACCGTGAGGTCGGAGGTTCAAATCCTCTCGCCCCGATTTTGATTTATGTCGGGGCGTGGCCCAGCTTGGTCTAAGGCGCTACCTTGGGGTGGTAGAGATCGTGGGTTCTCCCGCCAAAGGCGGGATCCCGCGACAATAATATCTTTTATAATAATGAGGCGGGAGAATCCCTGCGAGAATTAATTAAATCAACTTTTAATCGGGGCATGGCCCAGCTTGGTCTAAGGCGCTACCTTGGGGTGGTAGAGATCGTGGGTTCAAATCCCGCTGCCCCGATTAAACGGATGCAATATGTTTTATGTATATATTTTAAAAAGCAAGAAAAACGGTAAATATTATATCGGTTGTACTAAAGATGTCGAGAAAAGATTGAAGAAACATAATTCAGGCAAGACTAAAAGCATAAAAGCCTTCATTCCATATTTTATAATACATAAAGAAGAGTTCTCTGACTTTGGAGAAGCCAGGAAAAGAGAATATTTTATTAAATCCCAAAAAAGTAGAAAGTATATAGAAGCATTGATTAAGTAGAAAATAGCATTTGGGGATAATCGAGGGTTATAGGCGAGAAAGCTAATAGGGAAGAGGAATAACTTAACAAGTTTTTGTTTCATTCTAAATTTATGAGCCATTTTATATGTTATAATTAATGGTCCAATAAAGAAAGGAATCATGAAGGCACGTGGTAAAAATAAATTCTATACACTTATGGTCGTACCGCATGACGCAGCGGGACGATCGTTCTGCTTTCGTATACCTTCAGGCCTAGCCCACAGCCTGCTGGCCATCCTTGCGGCCTTTATTCTTTTCTTTTCGCTCTCCCTTACTTATTCCACTTTTCTTTCCGGCAAGCTCATACATTATAAGACGGTGGTTACGAGCAGTGAGGAAAAAGATAAGAACATCGAAACCTTCGCTTCCGAGACGGATACGATCCGACACGAACTGCAGGCCCTGCTCGACCAGAATAATTCATTAAGAAAACAGCTCGGCTTGAGGATCGAAAAGACGACCATCGATCTGGGCGCGGCCAAGGAAGAGCGCCGGCCGTTCGGCCTGTCGGACCTGCAGCCGAAGATCAAAAAAGTTTCGTTCGACCTGAAAAGCTCCATGGATGAGATCGAAAAGACAAAGTTGAGCTTTAAGGAATTGCAGGAGCGAGTGGTTTACCTGCAAAAGCGGCTCGCGGTCACGCCGACCGCCTGGCCGATCTACGGGCCGATCATGTCATGGTTCGGATACCGGCGGTCGCCCTGGAGAAGTTTCCATACCGGAATAGACATAAGCGCGTCGTACGGTGCGCCGGTGCGCGCGACCGCCGCCGGGGTAGTGTCGTTTACCGGGTGGGAGACTGGCTACGGAAGAGCGGTTGCCATCGACCACGGGTTCGGGTTATCATCTTTCTACGCCCATAATTCCAGGATCGCGGTGACATATGGCCAGCAGGTGAGGAAAGGGCAGGTGGTTGCGTATATCGGGACTTCCGGATATTCGACCGGTCCGCATTGCCATTACGAGGTTAGGAGGAACGGGGTCGCGGTCAATCCGATGAAATATCTGGGGATGAACATATTGACCGCAAGCCGGTATTTATAATGAAAAAACTAGAAGCGATAAATTCAATAATCGGAGAAGAGACCACTTTTAGAGGCGATATCGTTTCCCAAGGATCCCTGCACGTGTCGGGGGAAGTGCGCGGCAGTATCAATGTTAAAGGGGATGTTTTTGTATTCGGCAAGGGACGCGTTTATGGTAATATTACCGGCGCGAGAGTGGTGGTATCGGGTTTGGTGGAAGGCGATATTTTTGCTTCCGCCGGCCTGGAGATACTCAAGTCCGGAAAGATCAACGGGGAGATCAACTGCGATAAACTTATGATCGAGGAAGGCTCGACCTACCAGGGACGGGTCAATGTTCGTTCCGGTCACGAGCCGGCTCCGCAGGCGGAATTTGAGATCAAGGATGTCTGACCTGTTCGTGGTTGCCACCCCGATCGGCAATCTGGAAGACATCACGCACCGGGCGGTCCGCATATTGTCGGAAGTCGACCTCATCGCGGCAGAAGACACCCGTCAGACTAAAAAACTTCTCGATCATTATCAGATCAAGACCCCGATGACCAGTTATCATAAGTTCAATATCAAATCCAAGACCGACCACCTGATTCAAACCATAAAACAAGGGAAAAATATCGCGCTGGTTTCCGATTCCGGCATGCCGGGTATCTCTGACCCGGGATACGAGCTGATCCGTGACGCGATCGCGGAGGGAATAAAGGTAATCCCGGTGCCGGGGCCTTCGGCACTGATCACGGCTCTGGCGGCATCGGGTCTGCCGACCGATAAATTTATTTTTCTCGGCTTTCTGCAGAAGAAAGCGGGGAAAAGAAGATCTGCCTTGCGCGAGCTGATGGATTTTGACGGCACGATCATCATCTATGAATCTCCTTTTCGTGTGGTAAAATGTCTCCAGGATATTTTTTCCGTTCTCGGCGACCGGCAGGTGGCGGCGGCGAGAGAGCTGACCAAGGTGTTCGAAGAAGTGGTCAGGGGCAAAGTTTCCGAAGTCCTGAAAAGGTTTGAAGGAAAACCGCCAAAAGGCGAGTTCGTGATCTTGATCAAAAGCAAAGACTGAAGCTGTCATTGGCTCAATCGGGAGAGATAAAAACGGATCGGTGGGTTCTATTCCCACATGACGGCGGCCCGGAGTTACCCCGAAAACTCTATATCTTTATAAAGGAAAGGTGTAGAGTATGTTTCAAAAGTTGTTTGGTTTTATTGGTTTTATTTTTTTAGTTAGTTTGGTTGGTTTGGTTAGTTGTGCTTCTGCTTTTGAAATACCCCGCTTTTACGGGCAAGAGGTTGTGATCACCGCGCTGCGCCTGCCTCAACTGAACACGGAATCCCCCTGGAATGTGGATGTGATATCAAAAGAAGCGCTGAACGGCAAGACCAATCTTGGAGAGGCGCTAAGGTCAGTTCCCGGGATCGATATTAAATCTTCCGGATATCTGGGTTCGGTCGCTTCCGCGAGATTGAGAGGGTCGACCTCGCAGCAGGTGCTGGTCCTTATCGATGGGAAGCGGATCAACTCGCCGCTTTTGGGCATGATCGATCTGGGGGACGTTCTTTTTAATAATGTCGATAAGATCGAGGTGGCGCGCGCGCCGCTCTCGGCGCTTTACGGCTCTGATGCCATCGGCGGCGTGATCAATGTCATTACTAAAAAGAAAGAGAGCGCTTTTTCCCTCTCTTCTGGATCTTACAACACGCAAAAAGCCGGCCTTTCACTCGGCGGAACGAGCTTCTCGCTTGTAAGATCGGATGGATTTAGGCAGAACGGCGATTACGCCGCTCAGGAGATCAGCCAAAACCTGGGATGGGATTTACCCGGAATGGGAAAAGTCGGTCTGGACCTGGCGTATTATAATTCCGACAAAGGCGTGCCGGGAGTTCCTAATTCACCGCTTGATCCTTTATCCGCTTCCACCCCGGGCGACCGGCAGAAAGATCAAAATTTATTTACCGGGCTTTCGCTTAAGCGAAGCGACGGCGAACTGGAGACGGAAGCGAAGATCTATTACAATAATTATTATGAGTATTCCCATTCGTATAATTTTTATTCACAGCTGTTCGAAAACTCCGATTTTAGGACCGAGCAGAAAGTGGCGGAGGTCACACAGTCGCGCGATTTTACCCGGAACTTAAGCCTGCTGCACGGGATCGAGGCGCGGGAAGATTCCGGCCGGTCGACTTATGCCGGCAGCCACGTAATCGATAATTGCGCCCTTTACGGCCAGATGCAGTTTAACCAGGAAAAATTCGATCTGGTGATGGGAGGCAGGATCGACGATCATTCCGCCTTTGGAGCGGTCATTAGCCCGCGGATCGGCGCGAATATCAAGCTGGCGGACGATCTAATATTTCGGGCTTCAGCGGGAAGCGCGTTCAAAGCGCCGACCCTGAACGATCTTTTTTATAACAACTCTGTTTGGCAAATGTACGGGAATCCCTCTTTATCCCCGGAGCGAAGCCGGTCGGTGGAAATGGGATTGGACAAAAGCTTCGGCAAGACGGCGAAGATGTCTCTCCGATATTTTTCCACATCAATTACGGACCTGATCCTGTGGGATTATGATTCTTCAACTTACATCACCAGAGTAAAGAATGTCGGCGCGGTGGAGGTGAGGGGTGGGGAAGCGGAGCTCCAATATCACGCCACTCCATTATTAAATATATTCGCCGGCTGCACGCTCCAGAGATCGCAGGATACAAACGATATTAACCCGGCTTATATTGGCAAAGACGCGCCCTATTCCCCGGGAATAAAATATAATGTCGGCGTGGAGGCCGCCGGCGCGGTGAGGGTCACGGCCTCATATATCGGTCCGCGCTTCGCGGATGGAACCAACGCCATAAAACTGCCGGAATACTCCCTGGTTAATGTTTGGGCCGGTCGGGAATTCGGGAACTATTCTTTATCTCTTAACATTGACAATCTTTTTGATCAAGATTATTATGAAACGGTTGGTTACCATCCGGTGACTTTTGATCAGCTTGGATACCCGATGCCGGGCCGGGTTATGACCGTTTCAATTGGAGGAAAAATATGACAAAAACAAAAGAAATTACAAATCTGATCGTATTCGCGCTGGTATTAGGCGCGGCCTATGCCTTTTTTATTACCAGCAAGCCGCATGAAACCGCCCAAACCCAAACCTTTGTTTATCAAGAGGTCCAGGCGCAAAAAGCGGCGACCAGGATAATGGTACAGACGGAGGCAAAAACCGTCCCTCTGCCTGAAAATACGTCAAGTATGCCGCTTCCGATCAATCCACCTAAAGTGATCTCTGAAGTCCTGCCCGAATATCCCGCTTCCGCGCTGGAGAGGGGGATCGAAGGGGTGGTAATGGTCCAGGCATATATTGGGACCAGCGGAAAGGCAGAACGGGTCGAGGTTAAAGCTTCGTCCGGCAATGCCGACCTGGATGCTTCCGCGGCCAGCGCGGTAACGCAATGGGTTTTTTCTCCCGCGACGCAGGGAAGCGCGGCGGCCGCCAGCTGGTTTGAGGTCCCGGTACGGTTTTCATTGAAATAATGGCAATTGAATCGCTTGGCAGACTGTTAATAATAATCGGCGTCAGCATCGTTTTGGTAGGCGCCTTCTTTCTTTTTCTGGCAAAAGTGCCCTGGTTCGGCAGGCTGCCGGGAGATATTACTTTTCAGAGGGCGGGATGGACGGTTTATCTGCCCATCACCACCATGATCCTGGTTTCGCTCGTCCTTACTATTATATTGAATTTTATCTTCAGAAGATAACGGCGCCGGAAAGCTTGACATCAACCGTATTGAGATATATGCTTTAACCGCAATGAAATTACGGAACTTAAAGTATTTAGGTGTTCTGCTTATATTCTTAATGGCGGCGGCCTGGTTTTGCTCGGGCGCCTGCCTGACTAGGGTCCACTGCTGCTCCGGTGAAACCACCTGCCACATGGATCTGCCATATTCCGAATCCGTCGCTGCAGCCGCAGCCGATACGCCCATTGAACTGCCTTCCGCGATTATTGCGGCGACGGATATAATTGAACTTACCGAAAAAACATTCAATACGCCGATTTTAATCGAGGGTCCTCCGGATTGTTCCTTACTGGTAAAGGACCTTCACCCGATAAATGGCCCGCCTCTGGCTTAAAACAGCATCTTTAATTACAAAAGTTCTTATTTATTCAAAAAGTTTCTATTTATTAAAAGGAGAAAAAAATGTTAAAGAAATCATTATTTATTCTGTTGATCGCGATGATCCTGGCAAGCATGGCGACTTACTCATGGGCGGCAGTGTGCCCGGGTAAAGTCTGCAAGTCGATCTGCGGGGCCAAATGCGTATCGCATTCCTGCGCCAGCGCGGAATGCAAGAGCTGCGTAAAGAAGATTTGCGGAAAATCGGCTAACTGCGCAAAGTGCGGATGCGTCAATAATTGCCAGGCCGGGGAAACCGCCAAGTAAAGGGGCAATAAGTCTCGGTTCAGAAAGCGGCAGGGGGATCTCCCCTGCCGCTGATTTTATATGGGTTTGGATTGAGACTGCTGAAAAAGTCCATATTTTAACCAGCGAATGAACTTCGCGGTTAAAATATGGGGGATTGTTATAAGAAGAACTAGGAACCGCGACGCTTGCCCGCCTTTGGAGGGTTTAGTCGCAGGTTCCTAGAGTACTTTTTCATCCCTCCCAGATTACCTGATATAATGTATCGTGCTTAAAACATCCGATTTTGATTATTCATTCCCCAAAGCGATCATCGCCGATCGGCCGGCGGAGAAAAGGGACCATTCACGGCTGATGGTCCTTGACCGTCGGAGCCAAACGATCGAGCATAAGATGTTCTTTGATATCGTCGATCATCTTTTGCCCGGCGACCTTCTGGTCCTAAACGATACCAAGGTCCTGCCGGCGAACCTTACCGGAGTAAAAGAAGGAGGATCGGCTAAGATCGAGGTTCTGCTGGCGAAGCGGATAGAGCCGGAAGGATCTTCCTGGGAATGCCTGGTCAAGCCGGGCAAAAGATTAACGGTGGGCAGCCGGGTAATATTTGGCAATAATGAACTGGTCGGAAAAGTGCTTGAAAAACTTGAAGGCGGAGAGCAGATCATCGAATTTATGGGCGATGTTTTTGGGTTCATGAAAGAGCACGGGGAAGTCCCGCTGCCTCCGTATATCAAGAGAGTTAACTCACCTCCTCAATCCCCCTCTCTTATTAAAAGAGGGGGAAGCCCGAAGGGAGGGGGTGAGTTGAAAGACAGATACCAGACGATCTATGCCATAAATGAAGGGGCGTCGGCGGCGCCGACGGCGGGGCTTCACTTTACGCCCGAACTGTTAAAAAAATTAAAGGATAAAGGGGCCGATCTGGCGTATATTACATTACATACCGGATTGGCGACATTTAAACCGGTTTACGCGGAAAAGATAGAAGACCATAAAATGTTCTCCGAGTATTATGAGGTGCCGGCTGAAACGGTCGCGGCAATAAAAAAAGCCAAACGCGTGATCGCGGTCGGCACGACAACGGTGAGGACGCTGGAGTCTATCAACGAATTAGAAACGAATAAACGGATGAAAATGGAAAATGGGAAAATAGTAGGGGAGACGGATATGTTCATTTATCCGGGGTATGAATTTAAAGTCGTTGATGCCATGATCACTAATTTCCATTTTCCAAAGTCGACCTTGCTGATGCTGGTGTCCGCCTTTGCCGGGAAAGAATTCATATTTAGGGCATATAATGAAGCCATGGAACGCGGCTATCGGTTCTTCAGCTTCGGGGACGCGATGTTGATCAAATGATAAAATTCGAAATATTAAAAACATCAAAAAAGTCAAAGGCCCGGGTAGGTCGGCTGACGACCGATCACGGGATCGTCGAAACGCCTAACTTCATGCCGGTCGGCACACTGGGAACGGTCAAAACCATGTCGCCGCGAGATTTAAATGAAATCGGCGCCCAGATCGTGCTTTCCAATACCTATCATCTGTTCTTACGCCCGGGGCCCGATATCATACGGGAAGCGGGCGGCCTGCATAAATTCATGAACTGGGAAAAGCCGATACTGACCGATTCCGGCGGGTTCCAGGTTTACAGCCTGGCCGAACGCCGCAAGGTTAAAGAGGACGGGGTAGAGTTTGCATCGCATATTGACGGGACCAAGCATTTCTTCACGCCGGAGAAAGTGATCGATATCCAGACCGCTTTTGGCTCCGACATAATGATGCCGCTTGATGAATGCGTACCTTTCCCCTGCGACAAGAAGGTCGCCCAGGATGCGCTGGTCAGGACGACCGCGTGGGCAAAGCGATCAAAGTCTTATGTTGCCGGAAAAGAAGGGCCGACCCTGTTTGGCATCGTGCAGGGGAGCACCTATCCCGATCTTAGAAAAAGATCGGCAGAGGAAATATGCGGGATCGATTTTCCCGGCTACGGGATTGGAGGGTTATCGGTCGGCGAGCCGCAGGAGGAGATGTTCGGGATGCTCGATGTCCTTTCGCAGGTGATGCCCGAGGATAAACCGAAACATTTAATGGGCGTGGGTTTCGCGAGCGACATTTTGGGCGCGGTGGATTTTGGGATCGACCTTTTTGACTGCGTTATCCCGACCCGGCTGGCGCGGCACGGCTCGTTCCTCACGCTTGAGGGAAAGACCAGTATCCGGAACGCCCGGTTCGAGCGTGATTTTACCCCGATCGACCCCGAATGCGACTGTTACGCCTGTAAAAATTTTACCAGAGCGTATATCCGCCATCTTTTCTGGGCGCGGGAAATACTATCGATGCAGCTTTTAACCATTCACAATCTGCGCTTCTTTATGCGCTTGTTAGAAAAGGTCAGAAAAGATATACTAGCAGAATAGCGTGCGCCCGTAGCTTAATTGGATAGAGTATCAGCCTCCGGAGCTGAGGGTTGTGGGTTCAAGTCCCACCGGGCGCATATTTTTATCTCCAAAATGCCCTCATCCGCAAGCGGATAGTTGAAATGTCTTATCATTCCCCCTTCTCACAGGGGGAGAAGGACTTTAATAACTCCCTCTACCTTTGGGAGAGGG
>CAIYXV010000054.1 GCA_903930225.1 uncultured bacterium
ATGGGCAGGTTCTTGCCGGCTCGATTAATATAAAAGTTAAGCATCGACATCGCGGAGCGAAAAGGGTCGCTTTTGCGCCTGTCGCTCGCTTCCGCGGACCGCTTCAAAGAAAGCGCGATCTGACGCGGATTGGATAGGGCGAACACGCCGCGTTTCAGATCCAGCGCATTGCTCTCCCTTGTTACCCGGCCCGACCAGTATTTCTTTTTCATAAAGAGGTCAGCGCCGCCCTTTTTCAAGATACCGCTGGTGATATTCTTCGGCCCTAAAAAACTGACCGGCGGGAACGATCTCGGTCACGATCGGTTTATGAAAACGGCCTGACTTTATAATCTTCTCTTTTGATCTGATCGCGGCATTTTTCTGTTCCTCATTGTAATAGAAAATAACCGAACGGTACTGCTTGCCAGTGTCCGGGCCCTGACGGTTTAGCTGGGTCGGATCGTGGATCCGCCAGAATACATCGAGCAGCTGATCATAGCTGATGACATTAGGGTCGAACTTTATATGGACTACTTCCGCGTGTCCGGTATCGCCGCGGCAGACGCGCTCATACGATGGTCCCGGTACCGTACCCCCGGTAAAACCGACCGCGGTATCGATAACGCCTTTTATCTTGCGTAACTCTTCCTCAACATGCCAGAAACATCCGGCGCCGAACATTGCCTGCATGGAAAACACCCCCGTTAATAATGTTAACCAAAATATATTATAAAATATAATCATAGAAATAACATAAATATTTTGTATAATATACATTATGCTAGACTACAAAAAGGTTTACGTCCGTAAGAAGCTCCAAAAAACAGCCTATCTGCCTGCCATGCTCCTTGTCATCTTGTTTGCGGTTATCTTTGCCGGATCGCCATTGCTGGCGGATGAGCCGTCATTGGCCGGCTTGATGAAGCGCGAGTACAACGGCCGCGATCTGACGCTCAAAAAGGTCTTATCCTCGAACAGTGTTTACACGCGCTATCTTATTACTTACAAAAGCGACGACCTGACGATCTCCGGCATTATGAACCTGCCGAAAGGGGCGGGGCTGTTCCCGGTCCTCATCCTCAACCACGGTTTCATTGATCCTAAAATCTATACCAACGGCCGCGGACTAAAAAGAGAGCAGGACTATCTGGCGCGGCACGGGTACATCGTGATCCATCCCGATTACCGCAATCACGCGTTTTCCGACAAAGATCCGAGCGATCTGGCGGGATTCAGGTTGGGCTACGTCATTGACGCCATCAACTGCATCATGGCGGTAAAAAACAGCGATAAGCCATATTTTAATAAGGACAAGATCGGGCTCCTCGGCCACTCGATGGGCGGCGGCGTCGTCCTTAATGTGCTGGTGACCAAGCCGGTGCTGGCCCAGGCCGCCGTTCTATTAGCTCCGGTTAGCGCCGATTACCGCGACAACTTTACCCGCTGGCTCTGGCGCCGCAAGCATCACCCGGAAATTGCCGATAAGATCATCGCCAAATACGGCTCGCCCGAGTCGAACCCCTCGTTCTGGGCCGGCCTCTCGGCGATCAACTATCTCGATAATATCAAGGCGCCCATCATGCTCAATCACGGGACTGCCGACCAATCGGTCCCTTTTAGTTGGTCAGAACGTTTGGAAAAAGAGCTGAAAGAACACGGCAAGCCGGTCGTTTTCTACCAGTATCCCGGAGAACGCCACGAATTCGGTCCGCTCTGGCCGCTCCTGATGCGACGCACCGTCGAATTTTTCGACCAGTATTTAAAATGATCGTAACTGTCCGCGTGATCCCCAGAGCCAGACAGAACAAGGTAGTGGAAGAGACCGGTCGGTTAAAGGTTTACCTGACCGCTCCACCGGTCGAGGGCAAAGCCAATGAAGCCCTGATCGAACTGCTGGCCAAGCACTTCGGCGTAAAGAAAAAACAGGTCCGGATCGTCAGGGGAGACAAGGGGCGGGACAAGACGATAGAGATCGGAGCATAAATAAATTTGATTTAAAAGTCAGCTGACAGTCGGTGCCGTTAAGACGGTTTCCCGCTATCCAGCACATCCAGTTCGGCGATCAGCTTCTCCAGCTCCGCATATCCGGCGTCGAGGACTTCCTGATGGCCATGCGCCTTGATCTGCAACTTCTGGATCTCGGTGCCGCTCACTTGGCCGGCCGCTTCAGCCAGCTTTAAGTTGACCGACTCAAGCGCCAATTCTTCGTCATCGATCATCTTCTCGACTGCGGTCGTCTTGGCGTGCAAGGCGCTCCGTTTTTTGTTATAAGCGGCCTCAAGCGCTTCCTGGGCGCGGCGCGCCGTGGCCGCCGCTTTCTCCTTCTTCGGCTTTTTTGCTTCCGGTTCCCAACCAACCCTGTCCAGGAAATCCTGATATGTCCCTTCGAAGAGAAACGCGCGCTCTTCGTTGAAAACGATCAGCCGTTTGGCCAGGTGGTGGAGAAACATCTCGCTGTGAGTGACGATAATGACCGCGCCGGGAAATTCATCGAGGGCGGCGATCAGCGAATCGCACGATTCGACATCCAAATGGTTGGTTGGTTCGTCCAGCAGGAGCAGATTGGTCGGGGAGAGGAGTATCTTGCCGAGCGAGACCCGGCTCTTTTCCCCGCCGGAGAGGACCGAGATCAGCTTCAAGGCGAGGTCGCCGCTGAACATCATCGCCCCGCAGGTCTTGCGGATATCGCTGTACTTGAGGTCCGGCCGTAACTTGGCCAATTCCTGCTCGATCGTCAGGCTCGGATTAAGCCGCTCGATATTGGTCTGGC
>CAIYXV010000055.1 GCA_903930225.1 uncultured bacterium
ACAGCAATGTCATTTACAGCGGCAACATAAGCACGAACGAGGTTACGAATTTCGGGGAAGGGGTGAGGATCCACGCCCGGAACGGGACGACGACGAATGTCTATAGCAATACTATTTTGAAGAACACGGTGGGGATACGCGCCGCTTACGGGAATTATACCCCTAAGACGTTGAACGCGAAGAACAATATTATTTGCGGAACGGTGGTGCTGGGGAGCTTCACGGCCGGAACCTACGGAATAGTGAACGATGAGGGAACATTTAATTCCACTTACAATGATATCTGGAATTTAAACTTTCGGTATTACAATTTAGCGATCAGCGGGAAGACAGGGGATATCGCGCGCTATCCGCGGTTTGTGAGCCCGGAGGTGAATGATTATCGGATCTACAATGATTCTCCCTGTGCAAGCGGCGGCGAGGGCGGAACATACATGGGCAGGTATTCGCCGCTGGGGACAGCTTCGAACATCACTTCCGAGAGCTGGGTTATGCCGGGGCCGGACGACGGAAGCGGGGATGGAAGTTACGGGAATCCGTGGAAGACGATCAAAAAAGGATTATATAGGACCGAATATATCGTGCACGCGAACGCGGGGATGTACAATGCCGCCAACGGCGAATCATTGCCGGCTGCTCCGGTGACCCTGGCGCAGAACCAGTATCTCCGGTCGGAGGCGTTGCCGACAACCGCGGCCACGATCGACGGCGGCGGTGCGGCGCAGCATGTGATTTTGCAGGGAGTGTACACGACGCTTGAGGGATTCACGGTAAAGACGACGAACCCGAATACGAGTTATTACGGAGTATTGGCGTACGAGAATGCGGATGTGCTGAACAATAGCATGTTTATTTCGGTCAGGGGGGTGGTGTTAGACGGGGCGGGAGGGGAAGTGAAAGGGAATACGATAAAGAACGATTCCTCGGCATACGACATTCTGTTGACGGGCAACGGCGACAGCTGGGTTCTGGAAAACAATGCGATCGATGCGAAAGCGGGGGCCAGCACCGGGATTTATATGGCCGACAGCGCGGACAACGAGACGATAAAGAACAATACGATCGAAGCGGGGACGGGCGGCACCGGCATATCCATCAGCGCCAACAACTCGAATTACAACATAACCGGGAATGTGATCCGGGGGCAGGGGAGCGGATACGGGATAAACAGCAATGTCATTTACAGCGGCAACATAAGCACGAACGAGGTTACGAATTTCGGGGAAGGGGTGAGGATCCACGCCCGGAACGGGACGACGACGAATGTCTATAGCAATACTATTTTGAAGAACACAGTGGGGATACGCGCCGCTTACGGGAATTATACCCCTAAGACGTTGAACGTGGGAAATTGTATCGTGGCAAATAATCCGACTTCAGAATCCGGGGCCGGGACCGGAGTCCAGAATGATGAGGGGACGGTAAATGTCTTTTACAGCGATATCTTCGGGGTTGCTAATCCTTACGGCGGGACGATAACCAAGACCGCCACCATTCATGCGATCGCTCAATTCACCGATCCGTCGGATAACGATTACCATCTGCGGATGGATTCCCCCTGCATCGATACCGGCGATCCGGCGTGGACCGATCCCGATGGAACAAGATCGGACATGGGACGCTATCCATACTTCCAAACAGATTTTACCGGCCCGACAATAGGGGTGACGGCGCCGACATCAGGGGAATCGTTGATCGGCTTATCAAGCTATAACATTACCTGGACGATGACGGATGAATCCGGGATCAGGGCGAACTCTTTGAGCTTGTATTATTCAACTAACGAAGGGACAAGTTACACGGTTATCGCGACTGGCGAGCCGAACGACGGCGGGTATCTGTGGCCGGTGCCGTGGATCGCGACCAACAAAGCAAAGATAAAGATCACCGCCTGGGACGGCGCGCCGTTCAACCAGACCGGTAACCTTGGTACCGGAGAATCGGGAGTGTTTACGATCCTGACCGACATCACGCCGCCATCGGTTGAGGTCGTTTCGCCTAACGGCGGAGAAAAATGGAAAGGCGGATCGGTCAATAATATTACCTTTACCGCTTCCGATGAAAACGGTGTGGCGCCGAATTCGGCCAATCTCTATTATACCAGTGGAGAAAGCTGGGTTCCGATCGCGACCGGACAGGCGACGGCTGCGGCGTACAGCTGGCCGCTGCCTATGATTTCAACGACTGAGGCCCGGGTCAGGGTAACAGTTCTCGATAATAATAATACTCTCGGCACGGGCGAATCAGCGGCAAAGTTTACGATCGACTCGATCGCGCCGACGGTGAACGTGATCGTTCCGAACGCGGGAACCACCTGGGAAGGAAACCGCAGCCAGAATATCACTTGGTCGGCGTCCGATAATTTCAATCTAAAAGTGAATCCGATCACGATCTATTACTCGATTAACAACGGATCGACCTATGATCTGCTGGCAAGCGATGAGGCGAATACCGGGAGCTATGGGTGGAATATCCCGGCAATTGACACCACGGAGGCGAAGGTCAAGATATCCGCGGCTGATGAATGCGGGAATATAACGACGCAGGAGAGCGGGAAATTCGTGATCGATTCGACGCCGCCGACCGTACCGAACCTTTCATATCCTCCAAATGGGGTGACAATCAACACCGCTTCGCCGAACATGACCTGGGAAGCGTCGACCGACAGCGTCTCGGGTATAGCCAGCTATGAGATCACGATCGACACGACGGTGATGACGCAGGGGGCTACCACGAGCTACGTTCCGGCCGCTCCGCTGACAGAAACAACGCATACCTGGAAGGTAAGGGCAAAGAACGGGGCGGGAATGTGGGGCAACTACTCTAGTACCTGGAGCTTTACGATCAATCTTACCAGTCCGGAAGTGGCAGGGATAACATTAAAGGATAGAATTACCGGCAATACGCAATATACCAACAAACTTGCGATATCAATTGAAGCGAATGGTGTGACCGGATCTCCGATAGACATGAGGTTGGCGCAGGATGCCGGATTCTCGCAGAATGACACGGGCTGGGTCACCTATCAGAACCCGACAGAATACACGCTGACGGCAGGAGAAGGGACGCGGGAGGTGTATTATAAGGTAAGGAATGCGGGATCAAATGAGAGCGCGACAATATCAAACACGATAATTATTGATACGATCTCGCCGGAAATTTCGTATATTGTGCTCAAAGACCGGACGGACGGGTCGACTATGGAGTCTAATGAGCTGACCATTTCGATCGAGGCATTCGGGGTTTCGCAGGATGCGGTGGTGATGAATATCGCGCAGGACCCGGGTTTCAGCCAGAACGCTACTGGTTGGATAAGCTACCAGCAAAACAGCCAGTACACGTTCAGCGGCGGTAACGGGACACGGGAAGCGTACCTTAAGGTTAGGGACGCGGCACAGAATGAGAGCAATGTGGTGACGAATAATATAATGGTCAGAGCGAGCCGGCCGACAGTTGTGGTATTGGCGCCTAACGGAGGGGAGAGGTTGACGGGGTTGGGGCAGACGTATACGATCAGGTACACGGCATCAGATACCTATGGACTAAGTGCGAACCCGATCACTATCAGATTGTCGACCAATTCAGGGGAAAGCTGGACGCAAATTGCATCGGGACAGACCAACAACGGAACCTACAGCTGGACGGTGCCGGCGCTTGATTCGACTCTCTGCCGGATAAGCATTGAGGCGGAGAACACGGTTGGAGTGATGGGATCGGACATGAGCGACAGTGATTTTATTGTTGACAGCACTCGGCCAACAGTGGTATCTATAACCCCGTCTAATGGCGCAACCTCGGTTGCCATATCGGCCGAGGTGACGATTGAATTCAGCGAGGAGATGAGCCGGGAGAGCGTGGAACAGGCGTTCAGCCTGGCCGGAACGGGCGGATCGTTCAGCTGGGATGGCAGCGGCAGAATCGTCACCTTCAGGCCGTCGTCGAACCTAACTTATTACACTGACTATAACGTAGCGGTCTCCGCGGCCGCGGCGGACCTGGCCGGGAACGGTCTGGCGAGCGCGTTCGGGTCCCGGTTCACCACTATCAGGAGCAAAGATTCCGAAGCGCCAAAAGTGGTCCTTAAGATCGTGGGAAGCGACGGCCGGGAGATCGCGATGAAGAATGGCGATTATATAAGCGCTCTGCCGAAGTTCAGGGGAGCGGTAACGGATAACCTGGAAGTGGACAAAGGCACGATCAAATTCTACCTTAATGGGGTGGAAGTAACGCCGAGCATTACCGAGAACGGCCCGGCCGACATAACAGTCGACTACACGCCGGCGGCCAGTTTGGTGGATGAAACGGTAAGGACGCATACGATCAGGTTAGAGGCGCAGGACCGTTCGGGAAATCTCGGATTTAAGGAGATAAAAGACTTGAAGGTCTCTACCGGGCAGGTCAAGATCGTTGGCCTGGTACTTGTGTATCCGCAGGTATTCAGCTCCAGAACCGGCGCGGCCACGAAGATCATCTATAATTTGACGGCGGATTCGGATGTCATGATATATATGTTCAGCTCTTCCGGGCAGAATGTGTGGACGAATCATTCGACGAGCGGGACGGAAGGGGGCCGAGCGGGTTATAATGAAGTAGGGTTCAACGGCATTTCGGATCTGGACCGAAGACCGCTCGGCAACGGCATCTATGTGTTTAAGATCACGGCGAACAAGAAAGTGATCGGAACGGGGCATGTTGTAATAAATGATTAAGATCGCGGTTTCGGGCTATTACGGGTTCAATAATGCGGGCGATGAGGCGATCCTCGAAGCGGTGCGCGAGGGAGTTGGGAATAAATTCCCCGACGCGAAGATCAGCATTCTTGACCGGAACAACCGCTTTAATCTCAAAATGATACTTGATTGCGATGTGCTGCTCTCCGGCGGCGGATCATTGTTCCAGGATAAAACTTCCGTCCGAAGCTTCCTGTATTACACTATGGTCATCCGGATCGCAAAACTGCTGGGCAAAAAGGTATTTGTCTTTGCCCAGGGGATCGGGCCGATAAACAGATGGCATGATCTATTGATCCTGAAGCGTATCCTTAAAACGGCCGATCTTATCACCGTAAGGGACATGGATTCATTTAATTATTATAAGTCGCTCAAGCTTGATAACCCAAAGATAGTGGAAACGGCGGACCCGACCTTTATTCTTTCACCTGATGACGGACCGAAGCTGCTTGAGCTTGAGGGCCTGGACCTTGGAAAAAGACCCCTGATAGGGGTGTCGGTCCGCGACGGGATCGACCACGCGAAGCTGGCCGCAGCGCTCGATCGTCTGATAAAGGATTCAAACGCGCAAGTCGTTTTTATCCCTCTCCAGTTCCCGCGGGACCTTAAAGCCTCAGAACAGGTGATAAATCAAATGAAAGAGAAGCCGAACGTTCTGTTCAGAAACTGCACTCCGCGCCAGCTGATGGGGGCCATCTCATGCCTCGATCTTTTGATCGGCATGCGGCTCCATTCCCTTATTTTTGCCGTTAATACGCTCGTTCCCGCCGTGGGCATATCTTATGATCCAAAAGTTGAAAGCTTTATGAGTGAGGTAGGCCTACCGTGCCTGTCGGCGGATGATCTTAATAGTGACGAGATTAAAAGCACAGCGGCCCAGCTCCTTGATAATATCGCCGGGGTCAAAAAGAGCCTGGAGTTTGAGAGAAGGAAAATGCGCGCCCGGGCTGAAACCAATTTCGGCATGCTTGAAATGCTAATGAAGGGACGGATGAGGGTTTGAATATTTTCAAATATAAAAATGATTGTTTCTTCCGTTATAATTAATTAACATTTTAATAAGTATTATGCTATAATAACACCGTGAAAAGGAGTAAGCACTTCGAAATAAAAAAAGTTTTTCTTGTGTTTTTGCTCCTTCCTCTTGTTTTTCTTATTCAAGCAATTGCCATTGCCTCCATTCCACAACAAATAAATTACCAGGGAAAATTGACCAACGGCAGCGGTACCCCGCAGACCGGGACTTTCTCCATGCTTTTTACGATTTACGACGCGGCGTCGGGGGGGACCAATCTCTGGAGTGAAACTCAGAGCGTTTCCTGCGAGGTCGGGTTGTTCAATGTTTTGCTGGGTTCGGGCACCGCGATCCCGACCTCGGTATTTGACGGTTCTGACCGGTGGCTCGGGATAAAGGTTGGCGCCGACGCGGAGATGACGCCAAGGCAGAAGTTGGTTTCTGTTGGATACGCTTACAAGGCGTACAATTCAGACAACCTGGGCGGCCAGCCGGCCAGCTATTATGCTCCTGCTTCCGGCGGCAATTATGTTTTAAAAGCCGGCGACACCATGACCGGGACGCTGACCAATACCGCGACCACCGGACTGAATATTTCAAATAACGCTTTGCTTTCAGTTTCTTCAGGCCAGACCGTGGTCGGGACCACGTTCGCGACTTACGGCAAACTGGAAGTGGTAAGGAATAATGAATTTTTGACCATAGCGGCCCTGTATAACGGCATGAATGATTTTGGGGTATTAGGTGGAAGGGATTTTGGGGTATTAGGCAGAACCAGCAGCACCGAAGGGCGCGGGGTGGCCGGGGAAGCCATAAGCCTTTCGGGAAATGCGGCTGGGGTTAGGGGTGAATCTGCCAGTTCTACCGGATACGGGGTTTACGGCCTCGCCTCAAGCACATCCGGCATAAACTATGGCGTTTACGGACAAACTTCCAGCCCAACCGGTTACGCCGGATATTTTACCGGAGGCAGAGGTGTAAGTGTCACCGGCACGATCGAAACAACCGGATTCAAGCTATCAACCAGTCCGGCAAGTGGGTATGTTTTGACTTCGGATTCATCTGGCAACGGTACCTGGCAGGCCGCGAGTGGTGGTGTTTCCGGCAATTATGTTGTGCTGGGCCCTGCGACCCAGCAAACCACAACCGGAGCCAATGCGATATGGGTTAAAAGTACAGGCAGCGGAAGCACGGGAATTTCGGCTGAGGGTGCAACTTATGGGGTTTATGCGACTGGCAATAAGAATTATTT
Source organism: uncultured bacterium (assembly GCA_903930225.1). GTDB lineage: Bacteria > Margulisbacteria > WOR-1 > XYC2-FULL-46-14 > WPAF01 > CAIYXV01. The sequence continues at coordinate 6,998 of CAIYXV010000055.1, forward strand.
CTCCGGCAAAGTCGGCATCGGGACGACGAATCCGGGAGCAAGCCTAGAAGTTAACGGCAACGTAAAGGCGGTGAGTTTTGAATCAACTGCCTCAGATGGCACCGCCCCGTTAAAAATTAACTCAAGCACTAATGTTGCGAATTTAAATGCTGACATGCTGGATGGATTGCATTCAACTGATTTCGTCTCTTCGAGCGTTTTGAATAATTACATCAAGCTTGGCCCCGCCACCCAACAAACAACCGCGGGCGCCACGGCGGTCTGGATTAAAGGAGCAACCACGGGCATCTCGGCTGAGGGTGCGACTTATGGGGTTTATGCGACTGGCAGTAAGAATTATTTTTCCGGCAATGTTGGCATCGGGACGACGAGTCCGAGCTTCAAACTGGATGTTTTTTTGGGAAGAGCTAGAATTGTAAGCGGTGATAATGACCTCTTCATTTCCGGAGGCAACGACACAATGTCTGGCTCCAACAACATTGGGATAGGTGATCAAACTCTCATAAATAACACGACTGGCTATAATAATATAGCAATAGGGAATGGTGATCTTAATAGCATTACCACTGGTTATGGAAACACTGCAGTTGGCGTCGGGGGCCTCCTAGGTGCCACCGGGTACTATAACACAGCAATAGGCGGGAGTGCGCTCGGTAATACATTAGGAGGAGGCAACAGTAATACGGCATTGGGCGAGGAAGCGGGTTACAACAATCGCGGCAGTGGTAATGTTTTCTTAGGCTATACAGCCGGCTACAATGCAACATTTGATAATAATAAACTTTACATTGCTAATTCCTCAGCCAATCCACCATTGATCTACGGGGATTTCAGCTCCGGCAAAATCGGGATCGGGACGACAAGTCCTGGCGCATCATTGGAAGTCGCAGGTCAGGTTAAAATTAACGGCGGGTCGCCGGGTGCCGGCAAGGTTTTAACCTCTGATGGAAGCGGGTTGGCGAGTTGGGTAGCACCAATCGGGACGATCGGCGGCAGCGGAACGGATAATTATATTCCTCGCTGGCTTGGAACCAATTCTTTAGAAACTTCCGTGATCTACCAAACCGACGCCGGCAAAGTTGGCATCGGGACAACGAGTCCGGGTTCAAGTTTAGAAGTTAAAGGAGCAACGAGCGATAATACAAGTTCAGTTTTAAATGTTACCAATTCAAATGGTACAAGCGAATTGTATGTAAGAAACGATGGCAATGTGGGCATCGGGACGACGGCGCCCTCGCCCCTGGCAAGACTCCACATAGTGGGAAGCAGTCCCAGTGTAAAAAATGTGGTAATTCAAGGACAACAACCCCGATTGATCCTCAATACAGATGGCACCTTCCAGTCGAGCATTGTATTTCAGGCCGGTGGGAATGATAAGTGGTCTATCTTCACAGATACCGGAGGAAATAATGTAAACAATCTTTCCTTCCAGGATACGGCAACCGGCAACACGCGACTTTTTATTGATCAAACCGGCAAAGTCGGCATTGGGACGACGAACCCAACCGTAACATTGGAAGTAAAGGGAATGGCCAAAATTGTGGATTCTTATAATAATGTATTTATTTCTGGCGGGAACACTGCAATAACCGGTAGTTCTAATGAGGCCATAGGACTTGATGCCCTCAAATCCAACACTCTTGGCTCCTGCAACGTAGCAATAGGCAATTCGGCCCTCTACTCTGGCACCTTCACGGATCAAAACACAGCAGTCGGTTATCAATCTCTTTACAGCAACAGCACCGGCGGCATTAACGTGGCAATGGGCTATCAATCTCTCTACTCCGACAGTACAGGCGGCGACAACGTAGCAATAGGCCATCAAGCGCTCTACACCAGCGCCACCGGCAACCATCAAACAGCAATAGGCAATGCAGCAGGATATAGTAATACTGGTTCAGACAATGTATTTTTGGGTTATCGAACAGGATATGCTAATACTACTGGTTCAGGCAATGTATTTTTAGGTTATCGAGCAGGGGCCGGTGAATTTGGAAGCAATAAACTTTATATTGACAATTCAGGCGCCAGTATACCATTGATTTATGGGGATTTTAGCTCCGGCGAGGTCGGCATCGGGACGACTAATCCGAACTATAAATTGGTCGTGGTAGGAACTATCGAAACTAAAGGTGCTGGAGGCATTAGATTCCCTGACGGATCGACACAAATAAGCGCCGCCGGATCTAGCCAGTGGGCGGCAAGCAGCTTCAATATCTATAATACTAATTCGGGCAATGTTGGCATCGGAACAACAGCGCCCGGGTCAATGCTCACGGCAGCCGGCATCATCGAAACGACCAGTGGCGGCGTGAAGTTCCCTGACGGGACGATCCAGACGACGGCGGCGACGGGGGGTGCGGTTGGTGCTTACGTTCTCAAGGCCGGCGATACGATGAGCGGGACTTTGACAGTTGATGCGAGCGGATCCGGTTTGGTTAGCGCGATTATAGCAAGGACCACCAATGCTTTGGGTAATACGGTTTTTGCGACGGCGGAAGGCACCAACGGCCGCGGTGTTTATGCGGTTGCGACCGGGAAAAGCGGACGGGCAGTTTACGGGCTGGCGAGCTCGACTGCGGGGGTCGTTACTTATGGTGGATATTTTGAATCGGCGGGGATTGAGGGGCGGGGAGTATACGGGAAAGCCAGTACCTCAGCGGGTTATGGAGTATATGGAGAAAACACCAGCGCCGGTTATGCGGGGTACTTTACCGGAGGATCGGGAGTGAAAATAGTGGGCACGCTGGAGGTGGATGGGACAATTGAAAGCAAAGTCGGCGGCATCAAGTTCCCGGACGGATCAACACAGCTAATCGCCGCGGGGTCAAGCCAGTGGGCAGCAAGCGGATTTAATATTTATAATAATAATTCAGGTAATGTGGGCATCGGGACGACGAGCCCGGGTTACAAGCTTTCGGTTGTCGGTACGATTGAAACCTCCGGCACCGGCGGCATCAGGTTCCCGGATGGGACGACCCAGACGACGGCTTCGACGGGAGGCGCAACCGGCAACTACGTTCTCAAGTCCGGCGACACGATGACAGGGATACTGACAGTTGATGTAAGCGAATTATATGGTGTTTATACAATAAACTCGAATGACATAGGTAGAGCAGTTTACGGCTATGCCACTTCGACGGCGAATGCTGTAAATGTTGGGGGAAGCTTTATTGCGGCCGGCACACTTGGCAATGGTGTATTTGGATCTGCATCGGGCGTGAGTGGTCGAGGCGTATATGGGATTGCCGGCGATACTGCCGGTATAAATTATGGAGTTTATGGTAGGACATTAAGTGGTAATGGATATGGTGTGTATTCAGAAGGAAGGTTAAAAGCGACAGCCACCATAGAAGCTACAGCCGGCGGCTTCAAGTTCCCGGACGGTACGATCCAGACGACGGCTTCGACGGGAGGCGCAACCGGCAACTACGTTCTCAAGTCCGGCGACACGATGACAGGGATGCTGACGATCGATGTGAGTGGGACCCGCGGCCTTTATGCAAAAACCACTGTTGATGGTAGCACTACTATTTTTGCGAAGGCGACCGGAGTAGGAGGAGTAGGGCTTTATGGAGAGGCAACGGCTGAAGGGGCACAGGGCAATGTTGGCGTTTACGGGTCGGCAGCCGGCGAATCGGGCAAAGGGGTATTTGGCGAAGCAACTAATTCGGGAATTGTAAACAATTTCGGCGTTTACGGACAATCAAGGGGCCAAGAGGGAATCGGTGTGATGGGAGACGCAATTGCTACGGGCAGCGTGCAAAACTATGGCGTTATGGGGACCGCGGCCGGCAATCTTGGTATAGGAGTTTACGGTGAAACAAGCGGTTCTTCGAGCTTTGCTGTTTACGGTTCTAGCTTAGGTAGTTCTGGGCGTGGGGTTTACGGGAAGGCGGAAGCGACCGGCGCGGTGATAAATTATGGCGGTTATTTTGAGTCAGCGGGTGACTCGGGCCGGGGAGTTTATGGGAATGCGACCGCGACTGGTGAAATTTCAAATGTTGGCGGAAGGTTCGTAGCTAACGGCAATTCTGGCTTCGCGGTAATGGCAGTTGAGACGGCTTCAAGCGGGCAAAATTATGGCGGTAGCTTCACGGCGGGAGGTGACGCCGCCCGCGGGGTTTATGGAAATGCGTTTTCATTGACCGGGACAAATTACGGCGGCTATTTTCAAGCAAACGGTGATGCAGGCAGTGGCGTTTTCGGGTGGGCGACTAATTCAGGTAATGTGACAAATTACGGCGGATATTTTAGAGCGGCTGGAGTATTTGGAACGGGGGTATATGGAACCGGGAATACCGGCTTAAGCGGCAGCTCAACGACTAGTTCGGGGCGCGGCGTGTACGGATTGGCTTCGGGAACATTCGGACAGGGAGTTGTTGGTTATGCGCCTGGCAGTTCAGGCCAAGGGGTGTATGGTTCTTCGGACGGTGCATCGGGCACGGGCGTCTATGGTGAAAACACAAGCTCCGGATATTCCGGATATTTCACCGGTGGTAAGGGAGTAAGGGTGGTCGGAACGATTGAAACGACCATCGGCGGTATAAAGTTCCCGGATGGCACAATCCAGACGACGTCGGCTACGGGCGGAGCCAGTGGTAATTATGTTCTCGAAACCGGCGACACCATGACCGGGACGCTGACGATCGATGTGAGTTCTTTCTATGGCCTCAAATCTAAAACAAGCAATAATTCCGGCTATGCGGTTTATGGGGACGCGACCGCGACCGGAAGCGTAACGAACTACGGCGGAATGTTCTACAGCCGGGGAAATAACGGGCGCGGGGTTTACGGCAACGCGACCGCAACCGGAGCGATTGCAAATTTCGGCGGAGAATTCTACGCTAGCGGCAATTCCGGGATCGCGGTTTATGGTTTTGCGGACGCTGCCGGTGATGTGCTCAATTACGGCGGCTCATTCATAGCCGCCGGCAACGCTGGCCGGGGTGTCTATGGATGGGCGAACGCAACCGGTGAGGCCATAAATTACGGAGTTTTAGGAAGATCGAGTTCATCCAAAGGGTATGGGATATATGGCAGTAATTTAGGCGGAGGTTACGCCGGTTATTTTACCGGTGGTAAGGGAGTAAGGATAGTGGGCACGCTGGAGGTGGATGGGACAATTGAAAGCACAGCCGGAGGCATTAAATTCCCGGACGGATCAACACAGCTGATCGCCGCGGGGTCAAGCCAGTGGGCGGCAAGCGGACTTAATATTTATAATACTAATACAGGCAATGTGGGCATTGGAATTGCCAGCCCAGGCAGTAAGTTGCAAGTTGTGGGAACAATTGAAACTACAACCGGCGGTATTAAGTTCCCTGACGGGACGATCCAGACCACAGCGGCATCTGGCGGCGCCGGAGCTGCTGGCAATTACGTTTTGTTAGGCCCGGGCACTCAGCAAACCACCGGGGGCGCAACGGCGGTTTGGGTTAAAACTACAAACGCTTCGGGAACGGGCGTATCGGCTGAAGGTTTTGTTTATGGGGTTTATGGGAAGAACAGCACGTCAACCGCCACTTATGGATATCTTGGCGGCTCTGTCAGAGGCGCGTTTGGGTTTTATGATGCCAATACTTACGGGTCGCTGGGTGAGAACTCGATGGGTGTTACGGGATCGTCTTTAGCGACTACAGGGAATACCTATGGGGGATATTTTCAAAGCGCCAGCTCCGCGGGGCAGGGCAGTTACAGTTTTTCGCCGTACATAGGCGCACAGGGAGCCGCGACGGGGACTTCTGGAATAGGTATTCGAGGGGTGGCGAATTCAAGCACAGGCAGCACCTACGGCGGGTATTTATGGTCGCTTTCCAGTTCCGGCACGGGAGTATATGCTAAATCGCAATATATCGGAGGGTCATTTGAGGCGACCGGGACTTCGGGAACGAATTACGCGGTTTACGCGACCACCAGCAGTCCGGGCGGATATGCGGTTTACGCCAACGGGGGAAGTAATTATTTTAGCGGCAATTTGGGCATCGGGACGACCAATCCGAGCCAAAGCCTGGAAGTGATCGGGAACGTAAAAGCGGTAACGTTTGAATCCACGGCTACTGGGGCCATCCCTCCTTTTAAAGTTGCTTCCCAAATCAAAGTTAATAATTTAAATGCCGATATGCTGGATGGTTTACACTCGACTGATTTTATAACTTCAACTATTTTAGCTAACTATGTCCTCAAAGCCGGCGACAGCATGACGGGAACGCTGACGATCGATGTGAGTACGACAGGTATGCCTTACGGCCTTAAGGCTCGGACGAACATTGCTTCGGGCTATGCGGTTTATGGCACGGCAGAAGGAGCTTCCGGCTATGGTGTTTATGGGAGTTCGATCGGGTCAACCGGTTATGGGGTGTATGGGAGTAATGGTAATGGCACATACGGATATCTTGGGGGAAATCTATATGGGGCGGCTGGTTATTATGACGCAAACCATTATGGCTGGGTGGGCTTGTCTGATAGAGGCGGGAGTTTCAGAGGAGGGAGTGGCGTTACATCCGTAACGAACCAAACCGGATTGTATGCTGAGGGATATTCAAATACCGGTACGGCCTATGGTATATCCGGATATGCATATTCCAATTCAAATACTGGTGGAGCCTATTCAATCTACGGGTATGCGCCGCTCGGTTCATCGCCAAACAAGTATGCCGGTTATTTTGAAGGGCGCGTAACCGCCAACGGAACGATCGAATCAACCACCGGCGGCGTGAAATTCCCGGACGGTACGATCCAGACGACAGCCGCAACCGGTGGCGCAGTTGGAAATTACGTCCTCAAAACTGGCGATACGATGAGCGGGACATTATTAATCGATGTGAGACCAACAGGAATGGTTTACGGCCTTAAGGCACAGACGCTTAATGCTTCAGGCTACGCGGTTTATGGCACGGCAGAAGGAACTTCCGGCCGGGGTGTTTATGGTTCGTCGAATGGTAGTCTCGGGTCTGGCGTCTACGGAGAAAACACCAGCACTGGCTATGCGGGGTACTTCAAGGGCGGCAAAGGG
>CAIYXV010000056.1 GCA_903930225.1 uncultured bacterium
GTCACGGGCCAGATCGGACAGTTTGTTACGGTCGCCAATTATATTGGCGTCCTGCAGGGCCGACGATATGCCGACGATCGAAGTAACCGGCGTTTTGATCTCATGAGATACGCTGTCAAGTATAGTTCGATAAAGCCCCTCCGATTTTTTCAGCTCGTCCGCTTCCAGCGCGCGCTCCTTCAGTATCTCCCGCTCCAGATAAATCGCCAGCTGATTGGCCGTTGCCGCCAAAAAATTCTTTTCATCCAGTGACAAGGTCCGATAATGCTCCGGCCGGTACAGCAAGACCCCGATATTTTCGGATGGCCCCTTTAAAGGCAGATACATGGCCCCGGCAAAAGTAAGCGTGTCGGTTGACCAGCCTGCCGTTTCCCCTTTTTCGAATGCCCACATAGCAACCGATAATTCCTTTTCGTCGCCGGTTATGGTCTGGCGCAGGACTTCATCAAACCTGGTTTTGTCGCTCTTAACGATAACTTTGCATTTCCCGGGCAGGATCACACTAATCTCCCGCTCTATATCTTCGATGCAATCAAGCCTGTCTCTGGCTACAGCGATAATGCTCGTGATCCTGTGCATCGTATCAGTCCTGGCTTCCCTTAAAGCCAGTAGTCTCTCGTCTCTTCTTATTTTACTGGTAAGATAACCGGTGACGATCGCGGTAATGATATAGACCCCGCACATAATCAGATCGGTAGGATTGGCGATCACAAACGTCCCGGTCTGCGGGATAAAGAAGAAATTCCAAGTCAAAGCGCTGATCACCGCGAACAAGACAATATAAATAAAGGGAACAAACATGCTAAGCACCAGGACGGCAAAGAGAAAGATAAAGCCCACCGCCTCATAGCCGATGTACGGCATCAGCAGATAATTGATGATCGAAACGATCAGGACCATGATCGCGGTCTTCCAAAAGTCGCTGATCGGCATCTCCGAGCCGAAGATCGATTTAAACCAGTTTTCCCCGGTGGAGATCTCGCCGCCGGTCGGAATGACATGGATCGCGATATTTTTTGTTTCACTGAGCAGTTTGCTGGCGGTTGAACCTGTAAAGAGCGCCTGGAAAGGGCTCTTTTCGGAATGGCCGATCACGATCTGGGTAATGTTTTTTTCTTTGGCGAATTTTGCCAGCTCGTCCGAAATGCTCCGGCCGGACAGGATCGTCGTGGACGCTCCCAATTGCTTGGCCAGGGAAAAATTATTCTCCAGGTCTTCTTTATCTTTCTGGCTCCATTTTTGAGAAATAACTCCAGTGCTTTCTACGGCGACAACGTACCATTCACAGCGGTAACGCCTGGCGATAAGCGCCCCCCGGCGTATCAACTTTTTGGCGTTTTGGCTGGGGCTTATGCAAACCAGGATCCGTTCCGTTGTCTGCCAGCTTTCCCTGATGCCGTGCGCCTTCATGTACAGTTCCAGTTCTTCGTCGACTTCCTGGGCGGTCTGCCTTAAAGATATCTCCCGAAGCGCGTTAAGGTTGCCTTCGCGGAAAAAGTTGCTCAAGGCGTCCGAGATCTTGTCTTTTTTATAGATATCTCCGCGTTTTAACCGATTTAGTAAAGCTTCCACGGTAATATCGACGGCAACTATTTCGTCGGCATTTTCTACTATGCCGTCGGGAATGGTTTCCCTGACCGTAACGCCGGTGATCTGTTTGATAACATCGTTAAGGCTTTCTAAATGTTGGACATTAAGCGTGGTAATGACATTAATGCCGGCCCGGAGTATTTCATCGACGTCTTCATAGCGTTTGATGTATTTTGAGCCGGGGACATTGGTGTGAGCCAGTTCGTCTATCAATACGGTGGTGGGGTGCCTTTTGATGATGGCGTCGGTATCCATCTCTGCCATGGTCTTGCTGCCATACTCAATCTTTTTGTGGGGGATCACCTCAAGATTACCGATCTGTTTCTCGGTTTCCTGGCGGCCATGCAGCTCCACATAGCCAAGGACGAGGTCTTCTCCCCGCTGGTGGCGGCGATTGCCCTCGTTGAGCATGGTGAAAGACTTGCCGACACCGGGGGCGTAACCGATAAAGATCTTCAGTTTGCCCTTTTGCGGATGTTCCGTGGCTATTTTTAAGGCTTCTTCAGGCGTCAGTCTTCGTGAAAAGTCTTCCAATTAAATCCTCATTTAACGGAGGTTATCCAGTTCGTCGTTCAATTTTAAGACATTGACCCTTGGTTCGCCAAAAACGCCAAGATCTCGACCTTCCGTTAATCTGCCGATCAATTTAATTATCTCATCTTTTTTGCCCGAATCAAGTCCGCGGGCTTTAAGCACCCGGTCAATCTGGAAGATGGCGGCGGCCGGACTGATGTGAGGATCAAGGCCGGAACCGGAAGCGTATAACAGATCCGATGGGATTTCATTGTCCTTTTTGGTTGGATCAGCTGCCAGCAGTTTTTGTTTTCTTTCTTCAACTAAAGCTTTCAACTGCTGGCTGGTCGGCGACAAATTGCTGCCTCCGGACGGCAACGGATTGTAATCCTGGGATGATGGCCGAGGCCAGAAATATTTATCCTGATCGAATTTTTGGCCGATCAGAGCGGAACCGACCACGCGGCCGTTATAAGTAAGAATGCTGCCGTTCGAGCTATTATTAAAGACCGACTGGCCGATCAAGGTTATAAACAGCGGATAGATCAAGCCGGTCAAGATCGTGGTAACAATAAATAATTTGACGCAAATGACAAATGGAAACCTGCGACTAAACGTCGCGGTTTCCATTGCCGGCGAGGAACCGCGAAGTTCATTCGCTGGTTCCTCGCTAAAGTTATCTTTCATGGTTCATCCCTCCTATTGAACAACCTTGAGCCATACGATCAATATATCAATCAGTTTTATGCCGATAAATGGCGCGACCAAACCGCCCAACCCGTAGATCTGCAAATTACGCCTTAAGAGCGTGCGGGCGCTTTCGCTGTGATAAGCCACTCCTCTTAAGGCCAGCGGTATCAGGATCACAATTATGATCGCGTTGAATATTACCGCGCTTAAGATGGCGCTAAGCGGCGAATGCAGCTGCATAATATTTAAGATAGCCAGCGGGCCCCGGACCTCATTCTGTCCGGCATAAAGCATCCCGAACATGGCCGGAATAATGGCAAAATATTTAGCGACGTCGTTGGCGATACTGAAAGTGGTCAGCGCCCCCCTGGTCATCAACAACTGTTTGCCGATCTCGACAATCTCAATTAATTTGGTTGGATTGCTTTCCAGATCCACCATGTTGCCCGCTTCGCGCGCCGCCTGCGTCCCCGTATTCATGGTCACGCCGACATCCGCCTGCGCGAGCGCCGGAGCATCGTTGGTGCCGTCGCCCGTCATGGCAACTAAATGGCCGCCGGCCTGTTCTCTGCTGATACGATCCATCTTGGATTCCGGCGTAGCCTGGGCGATAAAGTCATCGACGCCGGCTTCCGCGGCGATTGCCGCCGCGGTGATCGGGTTATCACCGGTTATCATTACCGTTCTTATCCCCATTTTACGCAATTCCCTGAACCGCTCTTTGATCCCGCCTTTTACAATATCTTTTAGATGGATGATGCCAAGCACTTTGTTATCGTCAGAAACAGCCAGCGGGGTCCCGCCGCTGCTGCTGACCTTTCTCGCCTCCGCTTCAAGATTGGAGGGGAAACTGCCGCCCCGCGCCTCAACATCCTTTTTGATCGCTTCGACCGCGCCCTTGCGGATCGAGCGGTAAACCTTTTTATCTTTTTCATGGAAATCAACGCCGCTCATCTGCGTGCTGGCGGAAAAAGGGATAAAAGTCGCTTCGTTAGAGTGCAAACTTTGCGCTCTCAATTCGAATTTTTCTTTGGCCAAAACAACGATGGAGCGGCCTTCCGGGGTCTCATCAGAGAGTGAAGACAGCTGTGCGACTTCCGCCAGTTTTTTTTGCTCAACGCCGGCTGCAGGGATAAAATCTGATGCCATGCGGTTGCCCAGAGTGATCGTTCCCGTTTTATCCAGCAGCAGCACATCGATATCTCCTGCCGCCTCAACGGCCCGGCCGCTCTTGGCAATAACGTGCCGTCTGATCAGCCGGTCCATCCCGGCAATGCCGATGGCGCTCAACAAACCGCCGATCGTCGTTGGGATCAGGCACACCAACAAAGAAACCAGGACCGGCACCGTTACAATCGATGAGAGGTCCTGTCCGGCCGCCGCGCCGCTGTAATCGGCAAACAACTTCAGGGTAGCAACGGCCAGCAGAAAGATAATGGTCAGACCGGAAAGGACAATGCTCAAAGCGATCTCATTGGGCGTCCTTTGCCGTTTGGCCCCTTCGATCAGCGCGATCATCCGGTCGATGAAATTGCCGCCCGGATCGGCAGTAATTCTGATAACTACCCGGTCGCTGATGACTTTGGTCCCGCCGGTCACGGCGCTACGGTCGCCTCCACTCTCCCTGATGACCGGAGCGGACTCTCCAGTGATGGCCGATTCATCGACGCTGGCAATGCCTTCGATCACCTCGCCGTCGGCAGGGATGATATCGTTAGCTTCACACACGACGACGTCATTCTTCTTCAATTTTCCCGCGGGAATGACCGTTTCCTTATCATTGACTAGCAGTCTGGCCATAACTTCTTTTCTTGACTTTTTCAAGCTCTCCGCCTGGGCCTTGCCTCTCCCCTCCGCCAGCGCCTCGGCAAAGTTGGCGAACAAGACGGTGAACCAGAGCCATATACTGATCAGCAGTTCGAACAGGGAAAAGACGCCGCCATATAGATGGCGAAAGAAGAAAACTGTCGTGATAGCGGAGCAGATAAAAGTCACGAACATGACCGGATTACGCATCTCTTCTTTCGGGTTCAGTTTCAGGAATGAATCCTTAACCGCTGTTAATATGATCATATTATTGTTCGTTTCAATTGTTTTTGTCATTTTAGAACCCCCTTCCTTTAAGCATTAGTAAATGCTCAACGAGGGGCCCGAGCGAAAGGGCCGGAAAGAACGTTAGGACCCCTACTATAATAAGTACGCCGACCAGCAGCGCGGCAAACAAGAAATTATCAGTTGCAAATGTTCCGCTCCCGACCGGCGTTATTCTTTTGACCGCCAGACTGCCGGCGATCACCATGGCGGGAATAATTACGCCGAACCGGCCGATGATCATGCAAAGGCCGAGCACTACATTATAAAATACGGTATTGGCGTTCAGGCCGGCAAAGGCACTGCCGTTGTTTTGCGAAGCCGAAGTAAAGGCGTAGAGGATCTCACTTAATCCGTGCGGCCCCTTACTGGACAAGCTCGAAAGAGCAACCGGCAAAACGCAGGCAATCCCCGCGCCGATCAGGATCGCCGCCGAAGGCAGCAGGATGGACAGAATGACCATCTGCACTTCTTTTCGCTCGATCTTTTTGCCGAGATATTCCGGTGTGCGGCCGACCATCAAGCCGGCCAGAAATACCGTTAACAAGACGATGTGCAGCATGCCGTAAAGCCCCGAACCCACCCCGCCAAAGACCACTTCGCCTAACATTATATTAAACATTGCGACCCCTCCGGCCAGCGGCGTCAGTGACGAATACATGGCATTGACTGAACCGTTGGAGGCACAGGTGGTGGCCGTCATCCAGAGCACGCTGTTAGTTATACCCAATCGGACTTCTTGCCCTTCATGGATCGTGGCCGAGGAGATCGAATATTCCGACCAGAGCGCCAGGCCAAGCCCAAGCGCAAAGATCGCGAACATCACGAAGAATAGTAACCAGCCGTGCTTCCGGTTGCCGATCATCACCCCATACGAATATACCAGTGCCGCCGGGATCAGCAGAATGGCCAGCACCTCCAGAAAATTGGCCAACGGCGTCGGGTTCTCAAACGGATGAGCGCTGTTAGCGTTAAAGAAGCCTCCCCCATTGGTCCCCAGTTGCTTGATCGCGATCTGTGAGGCCGCTGGGCCTAATGGGATCGTTTGATTGGCGCCCTGCAGAGTAGTTGCATCTTTATAAGAAGAAAGCGTCTGTACTACTCCCTGGGAGTTTAAGATCACTGCCAGTAAGATTGACAGAGGCAAAAGCACATAAATCAGTGAGCGGACCATATCAACCCAGAAATTACCCAGCGAACTTTTTGACTTTGAGATCAGGCCGCGGGTCAGGGCGAGAAATACGGTGATGCCGGTCGCCGCACTAAGGAAATTCTGTACGGTCAAGCCAATCATCTGGGTCAGATAGCTCATGGTCGTTTCCCCGGCATATGACTGCCAGTTAGTGTTAGTCATAAAGCTCGCAGCCGTGTTGAAGGCGCTGTCCCAGGCGACATTGGGCAGGTTGGCCGGGTTGAGCGGGAGAATTTTCTGGGCCAGCTGCAGCACAAAAAGGAAGAGAAAACCGAGCAGATTAAAATAGAGCAAGGCTTTGGTATATATTTTCCAATCCATCTCTTCATTTTGGTTGATGCCGCACAACCGGTAGAGCAGGTTTTCCAGCCAACCCATCACCGGCGACATGACTGTCTTCTTGCCTTCAAATACCCTAGCCATGTAAAGTCCCAGAGGCGGGGTCAAGCCGATCAGTACTAAACAAAAAATGATTACCTGTAAATAATCGTTCACTCTCATAAATTACCCTCCCCTAAAACTTTTCGGGATTGAACATCGCGTAAGTTAAATAAATCAACAACAAGGCCGCAATTATTCCAGAAATAATAAATCCCATAAAATACCTCCGCTTAAATCAATGATCATACCCCGGCCGGACTGGGTCCTTTGCCTTTCACTAAATATAACACAATACTTTTGCCGAAAAACAATTCATTTCATAAAACCAGATCTCAATAATATAATCTGGATCACCGCATAAACATGCAACACAACAATGTACGATAAGCCCAAAAGCATGCCTGCGATCGAAACACCATAGATCACCCATAAAATACGCTCAATCATAAGGCAATAAAATAATACTATATTGTCAAGTTAAAGTGGGGTAAAGATATCGGCCCATTACATAAAAATAGCGTAAGTAAAGATAGTTTATTGAGGCAATGCCCTCACCCTTCTCTTCTCAAGTAAGAAGGCTTAATGCTTTCCCCCCTCTCCCAAAGGGCGAGGGAGTGGTTGATTTGCTAATGGTTATCGACCAGTCCCTCTCCCCTTGGGAGAGGGGGAATAACATTATACGTAATTGTTATGTAAACATGGGTGAGGGCTTCGAAAGCGTCTATTTTCGATTAAAATATTTCGTCCACTCGGATCCTATCGTCTGGATCCGGTGAATATGATGAGGATTAAACCCGCTGGTCCCGGGCACGGGCTGAAGCCCGCCCGCGACCTCGCAGGCGAGCCTGAAGTCATACTTTATCTTCTGATATCCGCCCGAAAACACCGATTCATCTGTAGGATATAACCCCATCGGCAGGGCCAGGCTGACCACCTCCTGATCGCTCAATTCCTTAAGTTTCTTATAGGAACGGGCCAGCGAGTAGCATGCCGCCTTGGGGCTTATCCCGTCCAGCCGATCATGGCAATAGGTATGCGACGCGACTTCCATTCCCCACGCCACCAACTGGCGAAGCTTCCGCGCCTTATAGTTTGGTTCTTCCGGCTGGCCAAAGATGTTACGGTCGGGATTGTTGGTCTCGATCAGAATAAAAAAGGTCGCCCTCATCGGCCAGTCGGGATGCTTATCATGAAAATCCTTGATGATCCCGACCGCGCATTCGGGATCGAGCTTTTGCCCCGGCAAATACCGGAACTGGCTGGAAGACGAATCGTCAAAGGTGATAACGACCGGGGTCTTGCCCGTCGGAAGGCCTTTAAAGGAGGTCAGGATATCTTTTAGGTCGAAAGGATAATAGTCATGGGAATAAAGCCATTCAAGATCAGAACGGAAGTTCTCGGGTGTTCTCGACCATCTGGCTTCGGGCCTTTTTATCAAATGGTATTCGAGCACCGGGAATTTCTTTAAATTTAACTTATTGGTAATTATGCTTTCTTTCGGTTTTTCTTTTTGCGGAGCGCAGGCAGAAATCGATAAGGATATAAAGAGCACCAGAAGCAGAGCCAAACGCTTTTTCATCATTATATTATATCAAATCGGAGTTATTTTATCGTTTTAAGGATATCGTTCACATTCTTCCTGACCGCCGCGTTCTTAACCGGACCTTTAAAATTGATCTTAACAATCACCAGATCGACCGGGCCGTCGACGCTCGCGTATTTTTCGCCCTGGTTCCGGAGAACGTCCACTTTCCAGTATTTCCGGCCGTGAAAATACCGGTATCCGGTCCCGCCGAAAGTATCAGCCACTTCGAATTTTGTGGTGCGGAACATGTAAGGGAGCATGACCACGCTCCCTCCCGGAAGAAAATTCAATGCCACAAAATTGCCTAATCGTTTTCCGTGTTTGGAGACCATGCGGTAACGGCCTTGATCGCTCCAGCGGTTCGCGTAGTAGGTGCTGACTATTACCTTGATCTTGCGGTAATCATATTGCCGGACATCCGCTTTCAAGTTAATTGAAAGGAAAGCCCAGATCAAAACAATCAGGGCAAGGGTCCTGATCTTTATCTTGCTTCTTTGGGCCATGCCGCGACATCGGGGCCGTATTTTGTTTTGTTGTCCAGCAGTTTTTGCTTCAAGCGCTGCACGTTACCCATCAACTCGCTGATGGTCTTCTCGAATTCCTCTATCTGTTTCATCAGATCGTCAAAGTTCTGGGTCTTTCCTTCTGCCATATTAATCCTCCGTAATTTAACTGCCGGCAGGGGCGTCTGCCCGATCAGTTCGGCTGAGTTCGCTTTGCCTGAATCTTCCGCCCCAATTATACCCAACCCCACCCATCAGCGCAACCCGGCGGCCTCCCGACACAGATTGCTTTTAAATGGGCGCTAGAGGTGTCGAACCTCTGACCTCCTCGGTGTAAGCGAGGCATTCTACCGCTGAACTAAGCGCCCATTGAAAGGGGATACGGGATAAATGGGCGCGAGAGGTATCGAACCTCTGACCTCTTCCGTGTGAAGGAAGCATTCTACCACTGAACTACGCGCCCTGGAACATAAATTATACCTTATCCTAAAAACCCTTACAATATAAGCCCCGGCGCGCGTGTTTATATAGTTAAAATGGTATAATATTATCAGTCAGGATAAATAGCGGGCCCATAGCTCAATGGCGGAGCAATCGACTCATAATCGACAGGTTGTAGGTTCGAGCCCTACTGGGCCCATTTTTCACCGTTCTTATCCTGAAAGTAGTCCCATATCACTTTGCCGATAAAGATCACGATCCCTATGCCGACGATGATATCCAGAATATCCCCGTATCTTCTGATCACCATCCAGTTCGCTCCGAGCAGGTATCCAATATACGCCAGCGCGAAGCACCAGGGAAGCGAACCGACAAATGAGTAGATCGCGAATTTGATAAAATTCATCTCCGCCACTCCCGCCGGCAGCGAAATAAAGGTCCTGACGATCGGAAGGTTCCGCGCGATCAGGACCGCGAACTCCCCCCACCGCTCAAAGAACTTTTCCGCGTGATGGACTTCCTTTTCCTTTACAAAAAAATACCGGCCGTACTTGATCACGAACGGACGACCGCCGTAATATCCTATTAAATAAGTGATGACCGCGCCGGTCAGGTTGCCGAACGCGGCGGCCAGAGTCACCAAAATAAGATTAAATTTTCCGGCTGATACCAGAAAGCCGGAGAACGGCATGATGATCTCGGAGGGGATCGGGATACACGCGGATTCCAGTACCATAAGGGAAAATACACCAAAGTACCCGACCGCGGAGATCGTCCCAGTGACAAAATGGACCAGGATCCCGATCAAATGCGCGATCAAGGTTTTTTGCTGGAAATAGTGATCGAATTCAATATCACCGGCGTTACCGGCCGGTCATTCTGGTCTTTTTCGACATTGCTGATCTTATCGGCCACATCCTGGCCCTTGATCACCTGGCCAAAGATAGTGTGATGGCCGTCCAGCCAGGGAGTCTCGGCAACCGTAATAAAGAACTGGCTGCCGTTGGTGTTGGGCCCGGAATTTGCCATCGCCAGCCTTCCGACCTTATCGAACTTCAAGTTCGGCGAGATCTCGTCCTGGAACTGGTATCCCGGTCCGCCAATTCCCAATCCAAGCGGATCCCCGCCCTGGATCATGAATTTGGGGATCACACGATGGAAGACCGTACCGTTATAAAGCGGCTTCTGGACGATCTCCTTGGTCTTAGGATCGGTCCATTTGATCTCACCTTTAGTCAGGCCGGTAAAATTCGCTACCGTTTGCGGAGTTTCTTTTGGGAACAGCTCGCAAACGATCTTTCCCATCGAGGTGTCAAACGTAGCGTAGAGTTTATTATCCATTTTCTTCTTCCCTTCCGCCGAGACCGCGGCTAAAACCAGTACGATCAACAGCGCCGCCAGCCAATTTCTTCTCATCCCTTTTACCCTATCTATTTCCGAGCCAGGGCATCATCGAGCGCAGCTTTTCGCCAACGATCTCGATCATATGCTGGCTGTCTTTTTTCAGCAGGGCTAAAAATACCGGCCGTCCCGCCTGGTTCTCGGTAATCCATTCCTTAGCGAACATGCCGTTCTGGATGCGGTCGAGGACGTATTTCATCTTCTGCTTAACCGAACCGTCAATAAGGTACGGGCCGACCGTGATGTCGCCGTACTTGGCGGTGTTGCTGATCGCCGCGCGCATACCAGCGATACCGTTTTCATACATTAGATCGACGATCAGCTTTAACTCGTGCATGCATTCAAAGTAGGCCATTTCCGGTTGGTAACCCGCTTCGACCAGGGTTTCGAACCCGGCCTTTACCAGCGCCGTGCACCCGCCGCAGAGCACTGCCTGCTCGCCGAAGAGATCGGTCTCGGTTTCTTCACGGAAAGAAGTTTCAAAAACTCCGGCCTTGGTCGCGCCGATGCCTTTGGCGTAAGCAAGCGCCGTCTTTTTTGCTTTCTTGGAAGGATCCTGGTAGATGGCGATCAGGGCCGGCACACCGGCGCCTTTTTCATACATTTGCCTTACCATCGGGCCCGGTCCCTTCGGCGCGACCATGATCACGTCAACATCATGCGGTGGCAGGATCTGGTGAAAATGGATATTAAAGCCGTGGGAAAACATAAGGGTTTTCCCTTTTTTCATGTGCTTCGCCACTATTTCCCGATAAACCCTGGCCTGCAGTTCATCCGGGACCAGC
Source organism: uncultured bacterium (assembly GCA_903930225.1). Classification (GTDB taxonomy): domain Bacteria; phylum Margulisbacteria; class WOR-1; order XYC2-FULL-46-14; family WPAF01; genus CAIYXV01. The sequence continues at coordinate 11,173 of CAIYXV010000056.1, forward strand.
ATTTGGATGATGTCCCCTTCTTTTGCCGCTTCATCCGCCGATACCGGTTTGAAACCCGCCTTCTTCGCCCTTTCCCAGTTAGGCGATTCCTCAACCTCCGCCACGATCACATTAAGCCCGCTATCCTTCAAGCACTGGCTTTGGGCCCCTCCCTGGCTGCCGAATCCGATGATCGCTATTGTTTTCCCCTTCAAATCCTTCAGGTCCGCGTCCTTTTCGTAGTACACTTTTGCCATTTTACTCAGCTCCTCCTCTTTGCAGGGCGATCTTGCCCCCTCTTACCATTTCCTTTATCCCGAACCGGCGCAGAAGCTTTATTATACCCTCAACCTTGCTCTCTTCGCCGGTAATCTCAACCGTCATGCTGTCCTCCGCTACGTCAATGATGCGCGCGCGAAAGATCTCCACGATCTGGGTTATCTCCCCGCGGTTCTTCTCGTTCACTGCCACCTTGATCAGCGCCAGCTCGCGCTCCGCCGACAGCTCCCTGGGAATATCGAACACTTTCAGCGTGTCTATTAGCTTGTGCAGCTGCTTGGTGATCTGCTCCAGGTCGCGCTCATCGCCTTCGGCGACGATCGTCATCCGGGAAACGGAGGGGTCGTCCGTGACTCCGACCGCCAGCGATTCGATATTGAATCCCCGGCGCGCGAACAGCCCCGCCACCCTTGACAGGACACCCGGCTTATTCTCTACTATTACGGATATCGTATGTTTCATATTTTCTTCTTTATATACCCACCATTTAAATGGTGGGTATCCCTTTTCCCTTTCTGTACTCCCCTATCAAGGGTAGAAACAGAAGGGATTAATCCAAAATCATCTCGTTGATCGCTTGCCCTGGAGGAACGAACGGGAACACGTTCTCCTCGCGCGCGATGACAAAATCGATCAGGCAGGGCCGGTCTTTGATCGTTAAGGACCATTCCAGCGCCGCTCTGACCTCTTCCGGCTTCTCAACACGCTTTGCCGCGCAGCCGTATGCTTCCGCGATCTTGACCAGGTCAGGATTATTGGCAAGATCGGTATGGGAGTAGTGGTGCTGGTAGATCAGCTCCTGCCACTGCCTCACCATTCCCAAATAGCTGTTATCAAGGACGAATATCTTTATCGGCAGGCGGTTGTTCACCGCGGTCGTCAGTTCCTGAATATTCATTTGGATGGAACCGTCCCCGGCAAAATCAGCCACGATCGCATCCGGGCGCCCGAACTGCGCGCCATTAGCGGCGGGAAGGCCAAATCCCATGGTTCCCAGCCCGCCTGACGAGATCCAGGTGCGCGGTTTTTCGAATTTATAAAACTGCGCGGTCCACATCTGGTTCTGTCCCACCTCGGTCACTATGATCGTTTCCCGGTCGCGGGTCAGCGCGCAGAATTCCTCGATCACGAACTGCGGCTTGAGCCCGTCCTTTTTGTACGACAGCGGATATTTGCGCTTCCATTCCTCGATCTGCTCGATCCAATCCTTATGATTTTCTTTTGGCCCCAACTTTTCCAGCAATTCCTTAAGCACGCTCCGGACATTGCCCACGATGGGGATGTCCACCCTTACGTTCTTGCCGATCTCGGCGGGATCGATATCGATATGAATGATCTGCGCGTGAGGCGCGAACCTGGGAATATGCCCGGTCACGCGGTCGTCGAACCTCGCGCCCACCGCGATCAAAAGATCGCAGTCGGTCACCGCATAGTTGGCCGACGCTGTTCCGTGCATACCGAGCATGCCGAGCGCAAGCTTATTCGAATCGGGGAACGCACCCAGCCCCATCATGGTCACCGTCACCGGAATGCCGCATTTTTCGGCCAGTTGTTTGAGTTCCGCCGAAGCTTCCGCCGAAATCACCCCTCCTCCCACATAAAGCACGGGCTTTTTGGACTGGGCGATCGCCTTTGCCGCCAGCGAAATTTGCTTAGGATGACCCTTTAGGTTCGGCTTGTAGCTAGGTATCTCCACTTTTTCCGGATAAGAAAACTTCAATTTGCCGGTAAAGATATCTTTGGGAATATCGATCGAGACCGGCCCGGGGCGCCCGGACTTCGCGATATAGAACGCTTCCTTTACAATGCGCGGAAGGTCCTCAATCTTCTTGATCAGGAAATTATGCTTGGTTATGGGCATGGTGATGCCGACCACATCGGCCTCCTGAAAAGAATCCCTTCCCAGAAGCATGGTGGGCACCTGGCCGGTGATCGCTACCATCGGGATCGAATCCATATAGGCATTGGCGATCCCGGTGACAAGATTCGTGGCGCCCGGACCGGAAGTGGCCAAACAAACCCCCACTTTGCCGGTAGCGCGCGCGTAGCCGTCGGCGGCATGGGCCGCGCCCTGCTCGTGCCTTACCAGTATGTGCTTGATGTCTTTTTCACTGTAAAGCGCGTCGTACAAAGGCAATACCTGTCCGCCGGGATAGCCGAATATTATTTCGACCCCCTCTTTCTTCAATGATTCAAGTAAAGCTTCCGCGCCGGTGATTTCCATGTTTAATGAATTTTATCATATTTGACAGGGGAAATGAAGTGAAAGAAGTGAAATTAGATCCGATTTATTATGATAAATCACTGTATGACATCCCTCCCGATTTCAATGATGTTCAAAAATACGACCAGCAAATACGGGCATGCGGAAGTCCAGATGGTTAAGGCTTGTACTGCCCAGCAGCTCCACGCTTTTTCGCTTTGGCCCGAGGGGTCAAAGCTTATGGGCCGCGTCCCCAACCGCAGGCAATTACAGATCAGGATGGATGAAATGACGGTCTATACGGCCGAAAAACAAAAAAGCTCGGAAGTTTATCTATTTAACGGCATGGTCAGCTGGAAGGGCCACCCAAACATTGAACAGTTAATGCTTAAGGAAAAACGCCGAACGGAGATCCGGCTGCTCTGGGAATACGTCATGCTTTCAACCTGGCAAAAACTGCTTGCCGCGTATTCTGAAAGCGAAGACGCAACGATCGGGGCTCCACACCCGTTCAAAGTTGAAGGAAATAGAAGGACGGGGGAATATCATACTTTGGTCATGACCTTCTGTCCGGGCCTTATCCTTGGCAAATTAAGCGTTCAACCGTATGACCTTAATGCCGCACACCCCGGAGGGAAAAGGGTCTCCATGTATTTATCGATCGCTTACTATCTGGGCCGGCTCGCCCGTATCAAAGAGGCCGAAGAGCTGCTGCACGATGACTATGCCTTAAGACATTTGATCTATCATCCTACGCCACAGGTAGTGAACACCGTAACTCTGCAAAAAAGCGGCAGATTCATTGACTGGATTCCCACTCGCACCACCGAATTCCCCTATCCCAAGCTTTGGGTGATCGATGTTGAGAACAGCCATCAAGAGCCAAAACAAATTGTGCAGGAGGAAAACGAGAGATTATTTTTTAATTACCGGAATGTCGTCAGGGGGAGATCGAATATAAGGGAACTGGACGGTTATTATCGCGATGGATATAACAGCGTTGACCGAGAGCCCTGCCTGGAGGAAATAAAAAAGAAACAGCTTGAGGAAATGAGCGTTAACATGGATTTTTTATTCTAATGAGAATAACCTTTCACTCACCGAACCTAAGGCATTGGGAAGCTCAAGCCACCTATAAAAATCAGGTTCTGAACGGCAATGTCGGCGCGAGATCTTTCTATGATGATTGCTACGGCAGCTATGCGCGGCAGATGGATCATGCGGCAACTGCTGTGCATAATGCCGGCGTAACGGTCGGGGACGCTTTGATCTGCGGCGTCGGCGCAAGCTACGAAGAAGTATTGCTGGTTCAGGGTTCTTTCCCGGATGTTAAAAGGATACAATTGGTCGACTGGCATCTTCCCAATCTGATAGGGGCAAAGAAATTATTGAAAATAAACCAAACCCTGTTCAAGGACCTGGAGTTCGATCTGCGTCATGACGACCTGCGTATGCTTGACGCGCGAACAATCCCGCCGCTTGATTTCGCTTTCACAAACAAGGTGCTTGATCTGTTTGACGAACTGAACCAATGGCATATATTGAAGAGCCTAAACGGCGCGTTGAAACCCGGGGGAATATTATTTTCCTTTGATTATCCCTTTGGCGCCCATGAGCCCGGATTCAATGAACTTGCTTTTTCCGTCGGATTCGACAATATCTCGCCCAGGTTGTATCGGAAAATTTAATAGAGCTTGTATCCCAGCTGTGCCTGTATCCGGGCGGTCCTCGCAACGTCAAATCCAACCTCAAAGAATAACGGGGTTATTCCTAACGCGCGATTGAAAATAAGGGAGAAAGCCCCTCCCACATCAGTGTCATTATTGCCGGTATAGGCTACCATGCCTAGGCCAAGAGACATCAGTGAACGGCCGACCGAGGTCAAGTAGAATTTGCCCCCCAAAAATAAAATGAGCGGCTGTCTCCCGGAATTGGCCTCCAACCCCACCCGCAACCCCACATTTTTCGCCAACGGGCCGTCGGCCATAAAACCGATCGCCAATCCGTCCCGGATCCCGCCGATGATCGACGGCTGGAACGCATTTGAAACATTTGCAAATAAAATAACCACAAGAGTGGCGCCAACAATTATTTTTTTCATTTTTGTCTCCCTTTAATGATTTCTTCCATTCTATCCCGGCTTTGCGAACCTTTCAAGAGAATTATACGGCCTACTTCAGTACCGCGCCCATGCTAGCAGAAGTTACCATTCTCTGGTAGCGCCTAAGCCAGCTGGAATCAACCTCTTTGTGAAAGGGTTTCAGCGCGCGCATTCTTTGCTTCAGTTCGGCATCCGAAAGTTTTACGTTTATCTTCCGGGCCGGGATATCGATTTCTATAATATCCCCGTCTTTTAGCGCCGCGATCGGTCCGCCCAAAGCTGCTTCCGGAGCGACATGCCCGATGCACGGGCCCCTGGTCCCGCCGGAAAACCTTCCGTCGGTTATAAGAGCCACCGAATCGGCAAGCCCCATTCCTTCGATCGCCGAGGTCGGATAAAGCATTTCCCTCATCCCTGGCCCGCCTTTGGGTCCTTCATAGCGGATCACGACCACGTCCCCCGCCTTGATCTTTTTTCCATAGATCGCCTTTGCCGCTTCGTCCTCCGAATTGAACACTTTCGCCTTACCGGTAAACTTGAGCATTTTTTGGGAGACCGCGGTCTGCTTCACGACGGAGCCTTCCGGCGCGATGTTCCCCTTGAGCACAGCCAGGCTTCCCTCCTTGTGATAGGGATTACTTAACGGCCGGATGACATTTTTATCGTAAACTACTCCCGCCCGGGCGATCTGCTTTATTGTCATACCGGAAACGGTCGGATTATCGAGGAGCATTTTATTAAGGACAGAAAGCACTGCCGGTATACCGCCCGCATATTCGAGGTCTTCCATGAAGTGATTCCCGCTGGGACGGATGCTGCTGATGTGAGGCGTTTCCCTGCCGATCTTATTGAACAGATCGATCGGGAGTTCGATCCCCGCTTCGTGCGCGATCGCGATAAGGTGCAGGACTGCGTTGGTCGATCCGCCCAGCGCCATGTCCACCCGGATCGCGTTCAGGAACGCTTTTTTGTTCATTATTTTCCGCGGAGTAATGTTCTTTTTTACCAGCTCCACCACTTTTTGGCCGCTTTCATAAGCGATCATCTTTTTCTTGGATGAGACCGCGAGAGATGTCCCGCAGAAAGGAAGGGACATTCCCATCGCCTCGGTCGCGCAGGCCATGGTATTGGCGGTAAAAAGGCCGGCACACGCGCCGGCGCCGGGACAGGCATTCAAGATCAGCCCGTCCAGGTCTCTCTTTGATATTTTCCCCTGCTTGTAGGCCGCTTCGGCCTCAAAAGTATCATGCACCAGGTCCAGCCGCGTCATCTTGTAACAACCAGCTAGCATCGGGCCGGCGGTCACCATAATGGTCGGGACATTAACCCGCGCCGCGGCCATCAGCATACCGGGAGTGATCTTATCGCAGGCGGTCAACAGAATCAGACCATCAAGCTGGTGAGCTTCAGTCATGGTCTCAACCGAGTCAGCGATCAGTTCGCGGGAAGGAAGCGAATAGTGCATACCCTTATGCCCCATCGCGATTCCGTCGCAAATGGCAGGAAGGCCGAAGGTGAAAGACACCCCGCCGCCGGCGTGGATCCCTTTCTCGATCGCTCTTTCCAGGTCCCTCATATTCACATGGCCGGGAACGATATCGGTAAAGCTCGAAGCCAGACCGATGAAAGGTTTTTTCATCTCGGATGGCGAAACTCCGGTCGCATGTAAAAGCGCCCTGATCGGCGCCCGTTTCTTAAGATTATCGCTTCTCATAAAAAGCACGCTCCTTTAATATAATTATAGCACTATTCAAAGTTGCCTTCTAATATATAGAAGCTATAATAAGCCCGGAGGTAAAACATGAACATAGTACAAATGGTTTCCGTTATTCTTGAATTGATCGTCGCGATCGTCGGGGTGATGCTGGCCGCGGGGAAAAAGAAGATATATGGCTGGTGCTTCGCGCTCACTTTTATTATCTACGTGGTCTATGATCTTTCTAAATTCATGGCGCTAAATATCAACGGCGATATCCTGAATATTCTCTTTTTTGTCGCTTCGTTCTCCGCGCTGTGGGGGATCTGGAGCATTTACAAAGAGGCCTGATACTACTTAACGTTTATGGTAAAAGCTTTTATCCTTGCGGGCGGCTGGTTTTTCTCCCACGGGCGGACGTAATTAAAGACCAGGTCTTTGCGGCCTTTTTTAAGCGCCTTGAATTTCCAGACCTCTATACCGCCTGACCCAATTTTGCCCGGCTTTGAGGCGACATATTTTACGTCAGCGACCTTGGCCTCGGGGGACGGGTCCGAAACAAGCTTCCACATATAGCCCGTGGTCGCGTTCGAGGTTATGGTTATCTCAAATATCTTCCCAACATTGGCATTGATAATCTCGTTCGCTCCGAAGGCGGGGGAAATAAGGAACAGGGCCAGCAGCAGCAGGAACGCTTTATTCATTTTCTCTGGCGGAGGATTTTCCGCTTAAAAGCAGGAATAGGATCGCCATCCTAATCGCGACGCCGTTCTGCACCTGATCCAGAATAACATTATACGGCCCGTCCGCCACATCGGAGGAAATCTCGACCCCGCGGTTCATCGGACCGGGATGCATCACCACCACGTCCTTTTTGCATTTTGTAAGCCGCCGGGAATTAAGTCCAAAAAGCAGATGGTATTCCTCGAGCGAAGGGATCAGCCCCTTCCCCATTCTTTCTTTCTGGATGCGGAGGACATTTATAAAATCAGCGTCTTTGATCTCTTCTTCAATATCATAGGCGACCTTGACGCCCATTTTTTCGATCTCTTTCGGGATCAGCGTCGCCGGTCCGACCACCGATATCCGGGCGCCGAGCTTGGTAAGGCCCCAGATATTGCTCCGGGCGACCCGCGAATGAGCGATATCGCCGACGATCACGATCTTCCGGCCTTTCAGGTTCCCCTTCTTTTCCTTCATGGTAAAAATATCGAGCAGGCCCTGCGACGGGTGCTCGTCAAATCCATCCCCCGCGTTGACCACCGAAGCGGCTAGATTCTTTGCCGCCAGGTGGGGAGCGCCCGACATGTTATGTCTTATCACAAAAGCCTGATGGCCCATTATTTCCAGATTTTTTACCGTATCGATCAGGGTCTCGCCCTTTTGCGCGGAGCTGGCCGCCACCGTGATATTGGTGGTATTGGCGGAGAGCATCTTGGCCGCGGTCTCGAACGAGGTCCGGGTGCGGGTAGAGTTTTCATAAAAGAGCAGGCAGATAGATTTGCCCAGCAGGGCGGGGACCTTGGGGATGGGGCGGGAAATTATCTCTTTCATGCCGGCGGCGGTATCGAGGATCAAATTCAAGTCCTCCACCGGCATTTCGCGCAGTCCTAGAAGATCTTTGCTCGACAGCCCCTTGACCTTGTTCATGGAGTGATTTTATTGTATCATATTTCAAGGCACTTATGAACATACTAGCTCTCAACTGCGGCAGCTCATCGATCAAATACAAGGTCTTCAACTGGGAAAGGAAGGAATCGCTCGGTTTCGGATCGGTCGAGCGGATCGGCATAATGGGCTCATTTATCCGGCATGAGCGGCCCGGCCGGGAGCCCCACATCGTCAACCACGATTGCCCCAATCACGAAACCGCCATTAAGATCTTAACCAATACCCTGCTCGACCCCAATGTCGGCATCATAAAGGATATTTCAGAGATAAACGCGGTCGGACACCGGGTGGTGCACGGGGGGGAAAAGTTTAAAAGCTCGGTTAAGATCGACGCGGAAGTGCTGGATGCGATAAAAGCGGTGCAGGACTTAGCGCCGCTCCACAACCCCCCCAACATCGCCGGGATCGAGGCCGCGCAACACCTGTTGCCCAATGTCCCCCAGATCGCGGTCTTTGACACTGCTTTTCACCAGACCATGCCCGAGCACGCGTATCTTTACGCCGTGCCCTATGAGTGGTACGGGATGTATGGGGTCAGGAGATACGGCTTTCACGGCACCTCGCATCTTTATGTTTCCCGCCGCGCGGCAGTCCTGCTGGGCAAAAATCCGATAGATACAAATCTTATCACCATGCACATCGGCAACGGCGCGTCGGTCTGCGCGGTCAAGCACGGACAGTCGGTCGATACCAGCATGGGGTTGACCCCGCTTGAGGGTGCGGTAATGGGCACCCGTTCCGGAGACCTTGATCCGGCTATCATCTTGTTTATGATCGAGAAGGAAGGATTTTACGCCGAGCAGATCGATACCATCCTCAATAAAAAGAGCGGACTTCTGGGCATCACCGGCAAGTACATGGACCGCCGGGATATCGATAAAGCCGCGCAGGAAGGCGATCAGCGCTGTAAGCTGGCCGTGGAAATAGAGGCTTACCGGCTCAAAAAATATATTGGATCTTATTACGCCGCCCTGGGGAAGGTCGACGCGCTGGTTTTTACCGCCGGAGCGGGAGAACTTAACTGGCAGTTGAGAGAAAACGTGCTTACCGGACTCGAAGACCTCGGCATCAAATTCGATAAGATCAAGAACCAGATGGCGATCTCGCGCGATAAAGAAACGGACATTTCAGCCGGTGATTCCCGGATCAAGATCTTCGTTATCCCGACCGATGAAGAACGGGTATTTATCGAAGATGTGGTCGCCATTCTAGAAGGAAAATATGAGACCCATACCCGTTTCACCTATTCTTTTGAGGATCCAGGATATAAAAGGAAGCTCGCTTGAATATAACTGTCTTTGAGGACGAGGGATACCGGAAACTGCTTCCGCTGGTCTGGACGCGCCCGGTCTGGGACCTGGTCTGCGGCGCCACCACCATCCTTGAAAAAATAAAAAGAGAATACCCTAAGGCCGAAATAATTTACGAATGCCGAGACTATCTTAATTATGAAAAACGGGTTAACGGGCGAACCGGCAAACGGGTTAACGGTCGGGCGATCCCATCGACCTTGCGCGAGATCATCTATCCCTGGGACCTGATCAAGAACCTTAAACATGATCTGGAAGAAGACTTAAAGTATCTGGGGACCGGGATAAAAGGGAAAGCACACTCCACAACCGTGTTTTACAATAAAAAAAACATCCTGGTGGAAAAAGGCACGACAATCGACGCGCACTGCGTGCTCGACGCGCGGCAGGGGCCGATCTATATCGGAGAAGGAACGATCATCCATCCCGGGACCTTGCTTCGCGGACCGCTTTCGATCGGGAAGCATTGCCGGATCGCGGGCGAGCTGACCTCGAGCGTGATCATGAGCTACACCAACAAGGCGCATTATGGATTTATCGGACACTCTTACATCTGCTCCTGGGTCAACCTTGGCGCGGGGACAACCAACTCGAATCTTAAAAATAATTATGGCCCGGTCAGTGTGATGGTCGAGGGGAAAAGGATCAATACCGAAGAAATTTTCATTGGCTGTTTTATCGGCGACCACGCCAAGGTCGCGATCGGATCGATGATCTATACCGGTTGTGTGATCGGGGTGGGAGCAAATCTTTTCGGCCAGCCGTTCTACAATAAATTTGTTCCCTCATTTTCCTGGGGCGGAAACGTTGAGGCCCGTCTGGAAGACGTGATCGCGATCGCCCGCGCCCAGATGAAGCGCCGGGACCTCGAACTTTCCCGATCCGACATCGCCCTTTTCAAGAAAGTCTTTGAACTCACTAAACCAGAGAGAAACTGATATAATAAATCCGAATTTCCGAAATCCTAAATCCGAACATAGAACCGCCTTACTTCGCTCGGCGGATCATATAATCAATTGCATTTTTCGGATTTCGGACATTCGCCTGCCTGCCGGCAGGCAGGGATTTCGGATTTACGCGAAGCGTTGGGGGATCGTCTAATGGTAGGACACCGCCCTTTGAAGGCGAGAATCGGGGTTCGAGTCCCTGTCCCCCAGAACTTTTCAGACTGGTAAACTTAAGTCGTTTTGAGAACCAAGGTTCTCAACGCTCGCTTTGCTCGCTGCTCTCCTTTCCTTTTTCTTTTTGACGAAACCTATCAGAGGTAATGTTCTTCTATGGGTGGGTGCCATCAGAGTTTTTTATTTTCAGGTCTAGGAGAACAGGGACGAGAAAGGCATTTTTCGCCGAGCGGAGCGAGGAAAAGCGAGCGACACCCTCGCCCAAGCGAGGTGAGCGAGCAGAAGAAAAATGCCATGTCCCGAAGCCGCCACCCTCCACCAGAGGCGCGGAGGACGAGTCCCTGTCCCCCAGCCACCCTGAACGAATAGTCTCAAGCAGATGGCCGGAATGCTTCGGATTTTACAGATAATAAAAACCTCGTCCTTGTTATAAAACATCGAGTGCTTTTTCTTTAATCTCGCGCTCCTCGACAGCTCGGGACAGGCAAAAAGATGTTTGCCCCGATTCCTACATAGGGACTACGGTAATAACATAAATGTTGCGAGGTCAAAAACATAAAAATTCCCGAGAGGCAATAATTATTACTTCACCAGAATATTATCCAATCGGTAAAGGAAATAAACGCCCGAAAAATAGGCCAGAATAATAGCTATTGAATCCCAGGAGATCCTCCAAAAGAATTTTTTCTCAGAGCGGAAGATTAGTCCAACCACGGCAATACTGGTCAGGACCATTGCAAATAAAGCAGTAAAAAGGTGATTCTGCGAAACGTTGGCTAAGATTGGCCCCGATCTGTAAAAGATATCATCTATAAATATTATAAATATGTTAAAAAGATTGCTGCCAAAAAGGTTCCCTACTGCCATATCTATAGCGCCAAGCCGAAGGGCAAAAGCCGAAATCACTATTTCCGGCAAGGACGTTGCCGCCGCCAGGAAAATGCTCCCGACAAAAGTGTTGCTCAGGGCCGTTGCTTCGGATATCTGCTGGCCAATTTTCGGCAGCCAGCTACCAGCCGTAATCACAATCAAAGAAAAAAATACAAATCTAATAAGAGTGCCTTTAAACGAGACCTTTTCATATTGAAGTGTTCTTGATTTTAGGTTTTTCGCTTGATTTTTCTTTTCGAACTGGAAGATCATCCGCTGGCTGATCAAATAAATAAAAGCAATCAAGCATGAATATATCCCGACATTAAATATTGAAATACTGCCCAGCCTGGAAGTAATGGTTATCCCGATCGCCCCAACTCCGATAATAACCATTCCCAAACCGGCGGAAAGGACATGTCCTAGATCAGCTTTTCGTAAAATAGGCCCGGGCCCATAAAGCAGGTCGAGAAAAGCAAGGATCAAAATGTTAAAAAGACATGATCCGAATAGGTCTCCCAGCGCCAGATCGGGAGCCTTTAGATAAACTACAGAGCTCAAATTGTTGGCCAGCTCAGGTAGTGAAGTGATCGCAGCCAGCAGAACCACGCCGATCCAGGCCCGACCCAGGCCGGTTTTTTCGGCAATGATATCGCCGTAGCGGGAGAGTTTTGCCCCGGCATAGAGAATCGCCAGCGCGCAGATTATAAATTCAGTCCAAATAATTAACATTGATTTATCAATCAAATTATAATGCTTATTTTAAGATGTAACAAGCGGCTTGGTCGGGTAGAATCAGGCAGCGGATGACTTGGGCACAGATTTGGGACATATAGTCGATTGACCATTGAATAGCGGCCCTAACATCATCCACGAGAGTCAATACCATTTCTAACTAATCCAATTATTCTCTCCCCTATAATGGTAAAATATCCCCATGGTCTGGCTTTACACAATGATAGCCGTCTTTATCGTCAGCTTGATCGGCTTTGCCGGCGCCTTGACCCTGCCGTTCAATGACGCGACATTAAGAAAGATCGTATTCTTCCTGGTTTCATTTTCGACCGGCGCTCTCTTTGGCGACGCGTTTATCCATCTTTTGCCCGAAGCGGTGGAAAAGTCGGGATTCACCCTCGAAGTTTCCCTAAGCCTGCTGGCCGGCATCATCGTTTTCTTTGTTCTGGAAAAATTGATCTTTTGGCGGCACTGCCATGTTGAGATATCTCCCGATCACCCCCACCCCTTCGCCTGGATGAACCTGATCGGCGACTGTCTGCATAATTCGATCGATGGAATGGTCATTGCCGGAAGTTTTCTCGCCAGCCCCGCCCTCGGCCTGGCCACCACCCTGGCCGTAGTATTCCACGAGATCCCCCAGGAGATCGGCAACTACGCGGTTTGCGTTCACGGCGGGTTTGATCGGGTTCGGGCGCTCCTCCTCAATTTTGGAGCGCAACTGACCGCTTTTATCGGCGCGCTGATCATTCTGCTTTTAAATTTCAAGGGGGCCAATGTCACAACCTATCTGCTCCCATTCACGGCCGGGGGCTTTATTTATATCGCCGGTACGGACCTGATGCCCGAGCTTAAAAAAGAGACCGAATTAATGCACACCCTCGTCCAATTCATCTCGATCCTGACCGGCATCGCGCTAATGCTTTTACTGCTTTATTTTGAACATTGATTATTTAAATTCCTAATTGACTATGATATTCCATCAAAGTATAATCGACTCATAAGGAGCGTGTATAAATGCCAAAGAGGATTTTAGCTCTGTTTTTTGTTTGCCTGCTTCTGGCCCCATCATTTGCCGCATTAAAAGTATTGGAAAACCCACAGGGTGACGGCATCGTCAAGATCGGCGAAGATATTTCCGTCCCATTAGGCACCGACGTAAAGACCGTGGTCGCTATTCACGGTAACGTTAATGTCGCCGGAACGGTAAAAGAGGATGTTGTCGCGGTCGGGGGAAAAGTAACGCTTGAAAAAACCGCCAATGTCATCGGCAACGTGGTTTCGATCGGCGGCAGCGTAGAAAAAGCGGTTGGAGCCAGCGTCAAAGGCGATATTACCGAAGTTCAATTGCCGGTTTCGGTCATTACGAAGGGATTTGGCTGGGGGATCGCACTCTTCAGCGTTATGTCCTTTATCGCTTTTCTGGTCCTCGCCGCGGTTCTGGTCGCGATCTTCGGTAAATATCTGGGTATCTCTTCGTACTATGTTGAAAGACAGCCCGGCCACGCCCTGCTTTGGGGTCTTTTATGGTGCGTGCTCATCATTCCGATCATCGTACTAATGGTTATAAGCATTATCGGAATACCTTTTATTCCATTGTTCTTATTAATACTGGCGTCAGCTTGCGTGTTCGGTTATATCGCCGCGGCGCAGCTGATCGGCAAGATCTTCCTGCGGTATATCAGACAGTATAATAGACCTATGATGGCCGAGGTCTTGACCGGCCTGGTCCTGCTCTTTATTATAAGCCTCCTGCCGGTCTTCGGCTGGATAGTAAAAGCGCTGTTTGGTATTATGGGATTGGGCGCGACCGTAATGACGAGGTTTGGGACCGAGAACGGTTAATTAAACCGCTTCTCTTGCCCAGCGGTCCGCTTCGAGGATATTCTCGAGCGTCGGGTCGGCTACGATCTGGTGTTTATCCATCTTTTCGCGGATCTTGACCGCGATATCTAGATAACCTATTTTGCCCTTCAGGAAAAGCTTTACCGCTTCCTCGTTGGCGGCGTTCAATACCGCGGGCATAGTGCCTCCCCTTCTTCCGGCCGCGTAAGCGAATTCCAGGCAGGGGAATTTTTCCTTGTCCGGTTTCAGGAAGTTCATGGTCCCGACCTTAACCAGATCAAGCCGCTCCCACAGATTGGGGCTTCTCTCCATCCCGAAAAGGGCGTACTGGATCGGGACGCGCATGTCGGGAGCGCCCAGCTGCGCCTTGACCGACCCGTCAACGAACTCGACTAAGGAATGGATCACGCTCTGCGGATGGACGACCACTTCGATCTTCGAAAAATCCAGTCCGAACAGGTGGTGCGCCTCGATCACTTCGAACCCTTTGTTCATTAAAGTTGCGGAATCGATCGTGATCTTCGGCCCCATCTTCCAGGTCGGATGGGCCAGCGCTTCTTTCGCGGTCATCTTCGAAAGTTTTTCCAGCGGCGTTTTCAGAAAAGGGCCGCCGGACGCGGTCAATATTATCTTTTTTACCTTTTCCGGTTTCTCGCCGACCAGGCACTGCGCGATGGCTGAATGCTCGGAATCGATCGGAAAGACCTTTATTTTCGCGGCCTTCACTTCTTCCATGAATATTTTTCCGGCGGTGACCAACACTTCCTTGGTGGCCAGCGCGATGCTTTTGCCCGCCCTGATCGCTTCCAGCACCGGAACAAGCGTGAGCGCGCCGGGGACCGCCACCACCAGCAGTTCCACTTCTTTCGCGACCGCGACCGCCCGCAGGCCTTCCTCGCCAATTAGAATGCTAATTTTTACCGCGCCCAGCTTTTCTTCCACTTTTGCCTTTACCGCATCCGTCGCGACCGAAACCAGCGCCGGATTGTATTTTTTTATCTGCTCAACGATCAGGTCGACTTCATCCTTTGCCGCTATCCCCACGACCCTAAACGAGCTGGGAAAAGCGGAAACGATCTCCAGCGTCTGCCGTCCGATCGATCCGGTCGAGCCCAAAATGGATATGTTTTTTTTCATGGGAGCAGCACCATCCTCGCGTGTTTTGTTTTCGGGTTTTTCCTTACCTCTGCTTTAACCCGGTAAGCTTTCCAAATGTTTTCCTTTGTCAGCACCTCGTCCGGCCGGCCAAAGGCAACGATCTCTCCCTTTTTCATCAAGATCAGCCGCTGGCAGAAGCGCGACGCCATGTTGAGGTCGTGGAAGGTCGAAACGATCGTGCGCTGGTAGCGCAGTTTGCGCAGTATCTTTAATATCTTCATCTGGTACCGAATGTCCAGATGCGAGATCGGCTCGTCGAGCAGCATCAGGTGCGGCTCCTGCGCCAGGGCGCGCGCGATCACCGCCCGCTGGAATTCGCCGCCCGAAAGTTCTGAAAGCTTTTTGTCCGCGATTTCCTCTATGCCAACCTCGCCGATCGCCCATTTCGCGATATCGACATCGTCCTGATTAACAAAATCGAACCTTTCAAGATAAGGGGTCCGGCCCAAAAGCACCAGGTCAAGCACCGTGATCCCTTCCACCGGTTCCATCAACTGCGGCACCAGCGCGACCTCCCGGGCAATATCGCGGCGGGAGAGTTCTTTAAGGTTCTTCCCATAGACCGAGATCTCTCCGCTCTTTATCTTAATAATCCCCGACAGCGCGCGCAGTAGAGTGGTCTTGCCGCATCCGTTGGCGCCTACAATACCGACGAATTCGCCGAGCTTAATCTCGAATGATATCCCCTGCAGAATGGTCTTTTCCCCGTAGCCGCAGACCAGGCCCGAAACGCCCAGCGCCGTCATCCGCCCCTCCTTGTCCGCAGTACCCAGATAAAGAACGGAGCTCCGATCAAAGACATTACGATCCCGACCGGGAGCTCGACCGGGGAAAGCGCGGTGCGCGCGACCGCGTCCGCTATCATCATCAGCAGCGCGCCGCTTAAAGCGGAGAATACTACCAGGGAGCGGTAATTGGGGCCGATGATCATCCTCACAAAATGCGGCACGATCAGGCCAACAAAGCCGATTAGTCCGGAGACCGATACCGCCGCCGCCGTCATAAGCGTTGCCGCCACGATCATTATCACCCTGATCCTTTCAACCTCCACTCCCAGGGTGTAGGCTATCTCCTCCCCCAGCAGCAGCGCGTTCAATTCCTTGGAATAAAAATAAGCGATCAAAAGTCCTACGACCGCGTACGGCAGGACCGTAAAGACATCCCGGTAGCCGGCGGCGGAAAATGAGCCGAGCAGCCAGAAGTAGATCGATTGCAACTGTCCGGACATTATAATGATCAGCGCCAGCACCGCGGAAGCAAAAGCGGAAACGGCCACTCCCGCCAGGATCAGCGTTTCCGGGGTCGTCCGGTCCGCCGCTTTTGATAGGTTATAGACCGTAAGCACCATGATCAGGGCAAAGACGAAAGCGAAAAGCGGGACCGAGCTCATTCCCAGAAAAACGAACGAATAATTAGCGGCGATCGCGATCGCCGCGCCTACCCCTGCCCCCGACGAAACGCCAAGGATGTATGGATCGGCCAACGGGTTCTTCAATATTCCCTGGAGCATGACGCCCGATGTAGCAAGCATGACGCCGACCAGGGCGGAAAGCAAGACGCGAGGCAGGCGGATCTGCCAGAGGATCGGGCTTTTTACCGTTTCGCCGGGCGAAAGCCAGACCGAACCGACAAAAAGCAGTGCGATCGAGACCACGATCAGCGACAGGATCAGATAATAAGCTTTTCTTTTCATCTGTTAATGAACCCGTGTATTTTTTCGATCGCGTCAACGATCCTCGGGCCCGGGCGGGAAATAATATCGGGATCGATGAACAGTATTCTATCATTTTTGACCGCGGTTAGCTTCTGCCAAACCGGATCATTAAATAGTGCTTCTCTCGGGACCAGACCATCCGGAATTATTATAAATTGCGGGTCGATCCGATAGAGCACTTCCAGATTGATCTCCGGATAAGGCGCCCGGGCGAAGCCTACGGCATTATATCCACCCGCGATATTTATCATGTCATTGATGAAGCTGTTGTTCCCCGCCGCCATCAGCGGCTTATAGCCGACCACCACCAGCACCGATTGTTTATTCTTGAAAAAGATATCGGCTTCCATCGTCGACATTCTTTTTTCCATGTCCCCGGTCAATTTTGTCGCTTCCGCGGTCGCGCCGCAGACCCGGCCAATCTCCATTATCGAATCCAGGGTCTCCTTTATGTTATGCGGATTAATGGTTATGACCGGCAGGTTGTGCTTTTTTAAGTTTTCAACGTCTCTCCGCTGCGCGTCTTCCAGCATGATGACCAGGTCCGGCATCAGGTAGATCACCTTTTCCAGATTTACCGTTTCCCTCCCGATCTTCTCGATCTTTTTTGCCTCGGGAGGATAATCGTCGTTCTGCGTCACTCCCACCACGGATCCGCCAAGCCCCAGAGCAAAAAGCGTTTCGGTAATGCTGGGCATGGTCGAGATGATCCTTTTAGGAAAAGCGGAAGCTGAAACGGCAAGCAATAAAAGCAGGAGAATTGCCGCCGAGGACTTCCTCATTCAATCCCGAACGATGACTTGAGGGTTTCCCGGCTGGCGAGGATGCGGCGGGGCTTGTTATCCCCTTCGGGTTTGGTAACGATGCCCGCGCCTTCGATCTCGTCCATTAACCGGGCAGCGCGGTTGTAGCCGATCCTCATTTTGCGCTGAAGGTAAGAGGTCGAAGCCACTCCCGATTCGACCACCAGCTTGGCCGCCTCGGTAAAAAGGTTATCGCGCCCGGCGGCATCGGTTTCGTCCAAGCTATGGGTCTCTCCGTCCGGCAGTTTGAGCGCCGCGATCTCTTCCAGATATTCCGGTTCGGCCTGGTCCTTGATGAACTTTAAAATGCGTTCCTGTTCGGCATCGGTCACGAACGAGCCCTGAAGCCTCACCGGTTTCATCGCTCCGATGGGATTGTAAAGCATGTCGCCGCGACCGAGCAGTTTTTCCGCGCCAGACATATCGAGGATCACGCGCGAATCGATCTGTGTGGCCACCGCAAACGCGATGCGGGAAGGGATGTTTGCCTTGATCAGACCGGTAATGACGTCGACCGACGGGCGCTGGGTGGCAATGACAAGGTGGATCCCGGTGGCGCGCGCCATTTGCGCCAGCCGGCAGATGGTGGTCTCCACATCGGCCGCCGCCGCCATCATTAGATCGGCCAGCTCGTCGACGATCACTACGATCATCGGAAGCCGGTCTTCCTTGGGCACGCGCGAGTTGAAATGCTCGAGGTTCTTTGCGCCTGTGTCGTGGAAGGTCTTGTACCTTCTTTCCATTTCTTTCACTACCCAGTATTTAAGCGTCATCGCCGCGCGGCGCGCCTCGGTCACGACCGGGGCCAGAAGATGGGGGATGTCATTATAGCTGCTGAGCTCCACCATCTTCGGATCGATCATGATGAACTTCACTTCGTCCGGCTTGGCGCGCATGAGAATGGAGATGATCAGGGAATTCACGCAAACCGATTTGCCGGACCCGGTCGTTCCCGCGATCAGAAGATGCGGCATTTTTCCCAGGTCGCCGTAGATCGGCGAACCGGCCAGGTCCTTCCCCAGCCCCACAAAAAGTTTTGACGGGTTTTTCTGGAATTCGTTCGTCTTGAGGATCTCCTTGAGCCTTACCGGCGTCACATAGGTATTGGGAACTTCGATCCCGACCACTGATTTTCCCGGCACCGGGGCCTCGATCCTTACCCCCTGCGCGGCGAGATTTAAAGCAATATCGTCGGCCAGGTTGGCGATGCGCGAAACCTTCACCCCGGGGCCGGGCTGAAGCTCGTACCGGGTGACCGCGGGACCCTGATAGATCGAGACCACTCTGGCTTCCACCCCGAAAGATCCCAGCGTCTCCTCAAGCAGGCGCTGGCGCATCTCGGTCACTTCCCGCAGCTTGCCCTGCCGCTCGCGGTCCTTCTCGGTCGGATCATCAAGCAGATCGACCGGCGGCAGTTTGTACTTGGCGTAGTTCTTTCTCTGTCTTGCTTCCTGGCTGTCGGTATCGACCACCACCACTTCTTCCATTACATCCGATCTTTTCGCGGTCTGTGTTTGTGACTCAACTTCCATGTGAATGGGCGCCGGGAATTCCACCACCTCTTTGGGCATTTCTTTGATCAGCGTCATCTGGGCGGCGATCGACTTGGTGTCTTCGGGAATGATCAGTCTTTCTTTTTTATCCCTGACCGGCTTTTTCCTCTCCGGCAACCGGGGAAGCGTGAGCACGGTCGAAAGGTAAGCGAGCAGCCCCATCACGGTGACGTTCAATACCAAAAGAACAGAGATAAAAGCCAGCGCGATTAGTAGAATGTAGGCGCCAATGTTGCCGATCGTGCGCTCAAGCGCATATTTAATACAGAACCCGATGAACCCGCCCGCTCCCTGGATGACCGTATACTTGGCCTCGGCTTTAAAATAAAGCGGCGAATAAAACTGCGCGGAAGTGATGAACGTGATGAACAGGATGGAAAGACCGGTCAGACGGATCCTTAATTCTTTGATCTCCCGGCGAAAGAGCATGATCGCGCCGTACAATCCGATGAAAAAAGGAAGGATATAGATCCCCATCCCCAGGATCGAACGGAAAGCCAGTTTGACAATGTAAAGCCCGACCAATCCGGTCGATGAGGAAAAGTTTGACACTAAAATGAAGATCGAGAACGCGATCAATAATATCCCGGCCAGATCCTGCTGGAAAGGGGAAGGCTCGAATTTTTCATTCTTCTTTTTGGCCACGGAGTTATTATATCAAAAATCCGAACGGTTTCCAACCATTGTGGGGTAACAGGTAAGCCTTAAATAACGGGAGTTTCCGGCTACTTCCTTCCGCCGAACAGCACTACGATGGGAGAAGCGATGAAGATCGAAGAGTAACAGCCGAAGCTGAACCCGATCAGGAGCAGGATGCACAGGTCGCGCGTATTTTCCCCTCCGAAGATCAGGAGCGAGAGCACCATCACGATGACGGTCAGGACGGTATTGATGCTTCGCGCCAGGGTCGACATGATCGACTGGTTGACCAGATCGGCGAACGGTTTTTTAAGCGCGCCCGGTTTTCTCAAGTCTTCCCGGATGCGGTCAAAGATCACCACGGTATCGGTAATGGAATAACCGAGGATCGTGAGTATGCCCGCTACGAAAGTCACATCAATATTGCGGTAAAGGAACGCCATGAATCCGGTGGTGATGATGGCGTCATGAAGCAGGGCCAGCACGCCGGCCAGCGCGTAGATGAATTCGAAACGGAAAGAAAGATAGAGCAATATCAGGCCGTCGGCCAGAAGGATCGCCCAGAGCGCCTGGGTCCGCAATTCCGCGCCGATCACCGGACCGATGGTGTCTGCTTCGAGGAGCTCTACTCCGCCCAGTTTTTGTCCCGCTTCGTCGACGATCTTCTGGCGGAGTTCCGGATCGATCGGTTCCAGCCGTATCAAAAAGTCATTGTCGCCGGATTTCTGGATGCCGGCATCGCCCATTTTGTATTCATCCAGGATCCCGCGCACCTGTCCGACATTGACCGGCTGGGTGAAACGTAGATTAAGAATTGTGCCGCCGGTAAAATCGATCCCGAAGTTCATGACTTTGCCGCGCACCATGCCGTTAAAGGCTAGCGTCAGCACGCTCAGAACGATCAGCGCTCCCGAAAACATAAACCACAGCCGATATTTTTTTATTATGTTCATTTGTATAAAAGCTTCGAGTCAGGAGTCGTCAGGATCTTGCCGTCGACCAGCATGTCCAGCATCATCCTCGTGATCAGTATCGCCGTGAGCAGGGAAACCACGATACCTACCGTCAGCGTGACCGCGAATCCCTTGATTGTCCCGGTCCCGACCAAAAACAGGGTGACCGCCGCGATCACGGTCGTGACATTGGAGTCAAGGATCGCCGAGAACGCCCGGTCGAACGCCGCCTCAATGGCCGACTTGACCGTCTTTCCCAGCCGCAATTCTTCCTTCAACCTTTCAAATATGATGACATTGGCATCGACCGCGATCCCGATCGAAAGCAGGAATCCGGCGATGCCGGGCAGGGTCAGCGTGGCATGGATCAGGCAGAGAATGGCGATGGTCATGACCGAGTAGATCAGGAGCGCCACGTCAGCTATAAATCCGGGCAGGCGGTAATAAACCACCATGAACGTTATGATGATGATAAATCCGATAATACCCGCTAAAAAACTGCGGTGGATCGAATCCTGGCCCAGGGTCGGTCCGACGATCCGGGTCTCAACGATCTTGATCGGCA
>CAIYXV010000057.1 GCA_903930225.1 uncultured bacterium
AACGGCAACGCGATCGAAACGGTAATGGCGCTAGAAGCGTTCATTATGAAACTCGAACAGGATATCAGCAAGGCGGGGGCATAATAGTAGAATATGTCGATATTTACCAAAAGCAAACCAAGACCAGCCGCCACGTTCAAGCCGCCGGACGATGGTAAGATATACTTTCATTCCGGAGAGAGCAAGACCGGCTTTAACCAGGCCGTTAAATACGAGAATTTCCTCGGCGAAGTTATGAAGTTCTTCCCTAATTTTATGCAGGAAGGTTATCAACAGGGGAAAGAAAAAACCCTGTCTGAAAGCGGCATCGGCAGTTGGGCCCAGGACTGGAATACGGCGGCTCCAACAGATACCAAAAAAGCCTGGACCCGCGGTTATGAAGCCAGAGGGATACTGGACGGTGATTACGGCAATAGATACGGCGATATCCACACGAACGAGCTGGATGATACATATTGGGGATATGGCGCCGGCAAAGGCGCTAAGAATTTTGAGTTTGCTCCGGCCGCGTCTGAATGGAACCACTTTTTAACCGAAGATCCGGAAGATCCGAGCACTACATTCGTACCGGTAGAGGTAGATGGCGCAGATACCCCGATAAACATGAGCGATTACAGCAGTCTTCTTTATGCTCCTGGATCTATCGCGCCTGCCCTGGGTACCATAGACAGCAGCTTATGGAGCCAGGTCCAGAGTTACCTTGGTAATTCCAGATTTCAAGGGAAAAGTTATTATGAGATCGCTCTTCAGGGCGTTGACCAGTCCTCGATAACAACGGATCATGTGGTCCAATGGGACCTGGATGGCGATGGTGTTAAGGAGACATACCATTCAATAGAACAGAGCGGTGGGGCCAATTATCATGTAGTGCATAATGGCAGCTTTTTATATGACGGAATGCAGGGGTCAAACGGGGAAGGCGCGTTCGATCTTATGCTTGCGATGGTCGAATCCCGCAGGCGCATCAATTACGGCATGTCCTGGCTTTATGGCTCTCCTTATATGATCAGCGACAACCAGGCGATGCTAGATCATATGAAGAGCGTTTTTAACGACAACGATAAACTTGGCTTGGTCAATCCTCAGAACAAGAGAATCTTGGAAGCGTTCTTTGGCGCCCAGCACTCGCTTAGGGCCATCATGCCGGCGTTCTCCGGCGGAACCGGTTACAACCCTCTCGGCGAGGTTGGCGGTATCAATGAATTTAACGCCTGCGATGGTGGATCGACCGGTTATGTGTATTCGGCCAAGGATACGGTCGCTTTTCAGCGATTCCGCCATTGGGTCCGCAATAATGTTGAAGCATATATTTCAAGCTTGAGCGGCGACACCCAGACCAACGCGCAGAACCTGTATAATGAGTTTACGTTTGTTTATGATGCTCCTTATGGAATGGGAGGGGAAGGGGAATCCACGGTGAATGGCGACGGCTCTGTGACGAAAAATCCGGCGTATATCGGCTGGGACAGATTCAGCGCCAACTGGTGGGGACCGAGCTGGAACGGATATTGGAATTTCGATAAAAATCATGTTTCACCGGTCGTCTATGACCATGGCGCGCCGCATTATGCGTATGCGGTGGCCCAGGTCCTGGGGCTTAGCGATGACCAACGGATAGGTTCGTCATCCGCCTCCGGGTCGGGCAGCTCGACCATTGGCAATGTCTATAATTATAACTGGGTGGTCCATGCCGAAGGCGATTTCATAAAATGGAGAAAGGGAGTCATCGCCCAAAACATGCTGGCTTTGGCGCTGGACAACATGGAGCGCAGGCGGTATCGTAAGGATATGCAGAAGTATAACCAGTGGAAAGTAGACAAAAAAGACCAGGATTATGATGATAAAAGAGATGAAGCAATCCATGAAAAAAGGCGGGCGGAACGGCTTAGGATAGAAAAATCAAGGGGTAAAGGACCGGTCACTAATAAAAAGTCAGATAATAAGCAGACCAAACCGGCCGCTAAGCCGTCCAATAGCGCAAAAGATCTGCAAAAGGCGCAGCAAAAGTTAAGGGTTGCCATGATGAGCAAGATCATGCAGGCGGGCAAGGCGCGTTCCAATAACTCGAAAGAAGCGGGGAAGAGCTGATCATGAGCGAACAATTCGCTTTACAATCGGGAATGGGGAGGGAATCGGCGAAAGCCGCTGCCATGCGGCAGGCCGTGCCCAAAGATGCCGATAAAGCGGTCGCCGCCAGCGGAGAAGTCAAAACCTCCACCACAGGCTTAAGATGGAATAAGGATAATAATGTTGTAGCCCAAGACCTTGACACAGTCCACATTACCACGGTTTCGATGTCGGCGGATAGCGCCGACCGTAATTATTCGATATTCGGGGTGCCGCTCTCAAGGAAAAGCGTTGAAATCCTGATCGATGCTTATAAAACAGCACTCCGCGGCTCCCATTCGCATAACCAGATGCTGGAGCGGTTCCAGCAGACCATGGCGGCAAATGCCATGGTGCTGGCGCTTTCGCTATCGGGGGTTGAAGCCAAGGATATACAGGCCATCCAGGCGAACGTCAGATCGGCGTCCCTAGCTGAGATAGATGCTGCGTTTACGCGGGACTATGCCGGCGCCAAGGTCACAATGAAGATCACCGGCGAAATACCGGAGAACGCGTGAGCAAGAAAAGCCAAAAAGGAAAATTAAGGCTGCTGAACGAGATCCGGGATCAGCTTATTCTCCAGGCGGAAAGATGGGGCCGGAAGGACTATTACACCCCCCTGAAAATGGCTGAGATCGAGCTGGAACAGGCCCGCAGGATAAAGGGCGATTTTCTGGCCGAGAAGTCAAACCTCGAATATGAGATGAATATGCTCGGGACCGATAAGCAGGAAGTCCTGATAAAGACCGAAAAACTGGGGATCTATCTTAAACGCTGCGACCGTATTATCGAGAATTATGAAAAACGGATCGGTAAGATCATCGATAAAGTTATTGGGGATAAAGCCAAGATCAAAAAAGCTGAATCCCA
>CAIYXV010000058.1 GCA_903930225.1 uncultured bacterium
CGGATGAGCTTGACCATTGGAACGACCAGATTTATAGGGGCTGCCGCCCTGTCGCTGTCCGCTTATTCGCTGAGCGGCTGCCGGGGCAAAGTGATCCAACCCGAGGTCTGCCAAAATCTAAGCCAGAGCACCTGCTCAAACGAGCCGATAAATATTTCCGTGGCCGATCCCGCCTATCAGCCGTACGAACCATATCTAATAGATAGAACAAATCAGCTGCTAGCGGCGATCAATCCCTGCGCCCACAGCGGACTGCAGCAGATCGTCTTTACCCCGAACACCGTTAACGGCGCGGCCGGAGAACGCGTCTGCCTAACCTATGAATCCACGGACGGCAATTCCCAAACTGCTTGCTCCATAAACATCAGCACGATCTGGATGGATAAAGAAAAACACTCAATCGATCCCGGCGTTCCTCATTTCTGGGAGTATTCGCTCTTTCACGAGCTCGGGCATCAGGTTTTCAGCAACATCTGCGATCGCGGCGGCTTTGAAACGATCTCATTCGATGCTCACGGGCTTCCGGCCAGCAACCAGGAACAGGATTTTATATACTCTTACTCTCCGTTTCCTGATTATAAGTTCCCGTCGGCCCTCGCGTTCCCGAAAGAGGATTTCGCTTACTCATTTGCCAGCTTCATCATGGACCGGGACCAATTTCGAAAAAAAGCAGGGCAGTCAGTTATGATGGCCGAAAAATACGAGGTATTAAAAGAGGACTTCTTCGCCGGCCAGGAGTTCACAACCGCTCCGTAAAAAAGTAATTACGCTTTGGCTTTGCTGAAGTGCTTTTCGATAAAATTCGTGGTAACATTGCCGGCTTTAAACTCCGCATTATCAAGCACTTTGAGGTGAAAAGGAATAGTGGTTGAAATACCATCGATCACAAATTCATTTAAAGCTCTCTTCATCCTGCTGATCGATTCTTCCCTGGTATTTCCCCAGCAAATGATCTTGGCCACCAGTGAGTCGTAGTGCGGCTGGATATGATAACCCTGATAGGCGTGGCTGTCGATCCTCACTCCCGGTCCTCCCGGAGTATGGTAGATGGTGATCTCACCGGGCGAGGGCATAAAATTGCGGTCGGGATTTTCCGCGTTGATGCGGCATTCGATGGCATGGCCCCGGAACTGGACGTCCTTCTGTCGGATCGTAAGCGGGCGTCCGGCGGCGATCATGATCTGTTCCTTTATGATATCGATGCTGGTGATCATCTCCGTTACCGGATGCTCCACCTGCACGCGCGTGTTCATCTCCATAAAATAGAAGCGGCCGTTCCGGTCGAAAATAAATTCGATGGTGCCGGCGTTATGATAATTCACTGATTTGGCCACCCGCACCGCCGCCTCCCCCAGTTTGTCCCGCAGTTTGCGGTCAACCGCGGGAGAAAGCGATTCCTCGACCAGCTTCTGGTGACGCCGCTGGATCGAACAGTCCCGCTCCCCCAGATGGATGACGTTGCCGTGCTCGTCCGCCAGGATCTGGACTTCGATGTGGCGCGGCTCCTCGATATACTTTTCGATATAGACCTCACCGTTGCCGAACGCCGCCTGCGCTTCCGTCCGCGCGGTCTTGTAAAGCTCCGGCAATTCCTTTTCGGCACGGACGAGACGCATGCCCTTTCCTCCGCCGCCCGCGGTCGCCTTTATGATGACAGGATATCCGATCTTCGCGGCGATAAGAGTTGCTTCTTTTTCATCTTTGACATTGCCGTCCGATCCCGGGACCACCAGCACGCCGGCCTTCTTTACCGTTTCCTTGGCGGTGGACTTGTCGCCCATCTTCTCGATCGCGTTCTTGTTGGGGCCAATGAACTTGATCCGGTGCTCGGCGCAGATCTCCGTGAACCTGGCATTCTCGGCCAGGAAGCCGTATCCCGGATGGATCGCTTCCGCGCCGGATATTTCGGCGACCGAGATTATGGTCGGAATATTGAGATAGCTCTGGCTCGGGGCGGCGGGCCCGATGCAGTACGATTCGTCCGAAAGTTTAACGTGGAGGGAATCCTTGTCGGCGTCGGAGTAGATGGCGACCGTGCGTATGCCAAGCTCGTGCGCCGCTCGGATCACCCGCACCGCGATCTCCCCCCGGTTGGCTATCAGTATTTTTTTAAACATATCTCGTAAATTCCTCTTGCAATCTCTTGGGAGTATACTATAATTAGTCATAAATCGCAATTGCGAAAGGAGGGTGAAAGTTAATGGCACGTGGTGGATTGAAAAAAATGACTGTTAATTTCAAGGGACGCACAGAATCGCTGGAGAAGATCTTCGGAGCGAAACCGCTCCCGGTCACCGAGATGACAAAGAGAATTTGGAAAGTGATAAAGAGCCACAAGCTCCTTAGGACCAACAAGTAATCGGATTTTCTTTGATCAAAGAAAAGTTGGGAAGCGCAGGCTTCCCAACTTTTTTATTTGAGGCAATTTACATAATCCGCGCGATGTGCTAACTTTATCATATGGAATTTTTTGATTTCTTGTCCCCGGCCAAGACGTCCCGGAACGCCAGCACGTTTAAGTTCTCTTTCCGCGCCAAGATCATTACCCTGTGGGTGATCATTGGGATCGTCATCCTGTTCCTGCTGCGCTTTTCCCGGATCCTGCCGGTGTTCATCTGGGCGGCGGTCACGGCTTATCTATTCAATCCGGTCATCACGTTCTTTAGCGAAAAAACAAAAACGAGCAAGGTGCTCTGGATACTTATCCTCTACATCCTGTTAAGTTTGCTGGTCTTCTGGGCGCTCAAGTCGCTGTTCCCGCTCATCAGCAACGAGATCACCGACCTGGTCAGCGGCTCGCTGGACGACCCCAACACGTTCCTGGGAAAGATCGCCGCGCAGGGGAACGTGTCGTTCCTCGGCCTCGATATCAATTTAAAAGACCAGGTCTCGATCTTTTCCAACTGGATCAAGGTCCAGTTCCCCCTGCAGGTGTTCCCCATATTTTTCTCCGCGGTCGAAAAGCTGGTCTACCTGCTGGTCTACTTCGTGATCACTTTTTATCTAATACTTGATTCCGAAAAATATATCATTCTCTTAAAAAGGATCATCCCTATTCCCTACCGGCAGGAGATATTCGATCTTCTGGAGAACATAAATCTGACGCTTGGCGCGTACATCCGGGCGCAGGTCGTCCTGATCTTTATCATGAGCGTCATCAGTTTTATAGCGCTGACCATTTTAAAGGTTAAATACGCCCTGATCTTAAGCATGACCACCGGCATCCTCGAGGTCATTCCCATCGCCGGGCCGATCATCGCCACGATCATAGCGGCTATGGTCGCGCTATTCCAGGTCGAAACACCGTTCGGGATATCGAACGGAATGCTTGTGGCCGTCGTGATCGCGACTTATTTCGGCTTGCGCCAGCTGGAAGATTATTTTGTCATACCAAACGTCGTCTCAAAATTCGTCAAGGTGCACCCGGTGGTGGCGATCTTCGCGCTGATGGTGGGGGGAACGGTGGGCGGAGTGCTGGGGCTGTTCCTGGCGATCCCGACCGCCGCGATCATTATCGTCTTCTCCGGCTACCTCTATAAAAAACTCACCGAAGAATGATCCGGTCAGAAGAAAGTAAGATAGATCATCAGGAATGAGATCACGGTAAAACTGCCGATCGTGATCCACGAAATAATATTTGAGATCGGGCCGTTAACATGCGCTCCCATCAGTTTCTTGTCGTTTATCAGTTTAAGCATCACAAAAAAGATAAAGGGAAGAATCATGGTGTTGAGCGCCTGGGAAGCGGTCAGGACAAGGATCATCGGGAACTGCGGAATGAGCACCACCAGGGTGCAGATAAAGATGCAGAAACCGATTATGGAATAGAACAGCGGCGCTTCCTTGAACGAGGCATTCACTTTCCTCTCGGTCCCCAGGACCTCGGTCACGGCATATGCCGTCCCCATGGTGATGACGCAGATCCCCAGAAGCGACGCGTTAAGCAGTCCCCAGGCAAAAAGATGCTTCGCGAACTCGCCAAGCAGCGGGCCGAGAGCCTGCGCCGCGTCCACCGCATTCTCGATCCGGACGCCCTTGACGAACAGGGTCGCCGCGCAGGAGATGATTATAAAATAAGCCACAAAATCGGTCCAGAACGCGCCGAACAGAACATCCAGCCGCGCGCTTTTTATGTGCTTTTTATCGATCCCCTTGTCCACAAAGTACGACTGCACAAAGAACTGCCCCCACACGGTGAGCGTGGTCCCGATCAGCGCGGTGGCGGTAAAGATAAAATCGCGGTTCATCGGCAGATACGGAACAAAGCTGCCCTCGATCATGGCTGGGATATCGGGCCGGGCGATAAAACCGTTCACCACATAACAGAAGAAAAGGATGCAGGATGTCAAAAATATGTTCTGGACAAAATTAAAGCTGCCTCTCAATATCACGAACCAGATGACCAGCGAAAATATCGGCACAAAGATCAGGCGGGGAATATGGTAAATGTCGGCGACCGCCGCGACCCCGGCGACGTCCGCCAGGATATTCGAGAAATTAGCGAAGAAAACCAGGATGATAAGCCCGAAGGAAAATCTCAATCCGAACTTTTCCCGGATCAGGTCTCCCAGCCCCTTCCCCGTCACCACTCCCAGCCGCATTCCCATTTCCTGGGTCACAAAGAGCATAAAGGTGATCAGGATGAGTATCCAGAGCATACGGTAGCCAAAGTGCGCGCCCGCCACCGAATAAGTGGCGACCCCGCCGGCATCGTTATCGGCGGTACCGGTAATGATCCCGGGCCCTACCACCGAAAGGAACACCAGCAGTCTAAGCTTCCAGTAATTGAGGTTCTTGAATAATTTCATGAACTCACCCCAGCATCTGCCTTTTGCGCCGGGAAAAAGGCGGAAGGATAAAATCGATCACATCGTCGACCGTGACGATCCCGAGGATCCGGTTCTCATTATCGACTACCGGGACCGCCAGAAAATTATATTTTGAGATCACTCCCGCGACCTCCCGCTGGTTCATTTCCGGCTTGACGGTGATGATGTCCTTGATCATGATCTCCGCGATCGGTCTTTCGGGGGGGGAGACGATCAGACTGCGAAGCGACAGGGCGCCCAGCAGGTGGCCCGATTCATCGACCACATACAGGTAATAGATGGTTTCCGCGTCCGGCGCCGTTTCCCGGAGCCTTTGAATGACCTGTTCCACCGTAAGGTTCTGCGGCAGGGCTATGAATTCGGTGGTCATCAATCCGCCGGCGGTCTCATCACTATGTTTTAACAGTTCCCGGATCTGGCTCGCTTTCCGGACCTTCATCAGCCGGAGCAGTTCTTCGGATTTTTCCGGCGGGATATCGCCGAGAATATCCGCGACCTCGTCCACCGGCATGCGCTCCATTATGCCGAGCGCCTTTTTGGTATCAAGGTTGGCGACCAGTACCGCCGCCAGCATCGGTTCGAGTTCGTGCATCGCTTCCGCCGCGGTCTTGTCGGAAAGCGAATACAGGACCGCCGCCTTGTCTTCGGCCTTGAGCTGGGAGATCACCTGCGCCACGTCCGCCGGGTGAAGGTCGATGAAGGTTTTGGTGGGGATGGCAACCTTGCCGCCGGAAAGGTTCTGGACATGGTCCCAACCGATCATCTGGTCGGGAATGTTCTTTTTAAAAAGATGATAAAACCAAATGGCCGCGCCTTCGAACCCCAGCCGCCGCAGCATCCCTTTTAAGCCGACATCCACCGCGATCAGCCGCACGTCCTGGTCCATCTTTGCCAGCTTCAGGTCGTTCACGCGGATCACGCGCGCGCCTTCAAGATCGACTACCTGCTGGTCCATGACGTCTCGAAGTAAAAGAACCTCTCCTTCGCGCGGGGAGGTAAGCACGACGCGGTCCTTGGGAGATCGGGTGGTCACGAATTGCTTTCCGATAAGATCGATCTCGTTTATGAGGAGGACTTTTTCTTCTTGTTTTTCCCCGCCGGTGCGAATAAGCAAGCCGACCACTTTCGGGAAAGTTTCGCCCAGCGCGACGATAATGTCTTTTACGCGGCCGATATTCTCCTGCAGGCGGTCGACCACCGGATCTCCGATAAGTTCCGACACGAACATTTCAGAAAAGAGGACCATTTATAGCACCCCAGTTGATAAAAAAACCGGTTTGATGCCGGCTTGCGAAGCATTATACGGACTGGGGCATCTAAAGATCAAAGATGGGGATCGTCAGATAACCAAGCCCACAATCACTTCTATTGATTATTATACCACAACGAAGTATTTGCCCGGAAGCGGTTTAACTAAACCCTTGATTTCAAGAAGCATTAATATGCTTGACACGTTTTGTACCTCAAGGCCCGAATCGTTCACGATCTCATCGATCTGCTTCGGCTCGGAACTTAGAAGAGCATAGATCTTTGCTTCATTCGGCAACATGTCGGGGAGGGTTTTCTTATTTGTGTAACCGAGAATTAATTCTCGGTTAAAATCATTCGGTCTATTCACCTTAATCACATTCCCCAGTTCATCCAGCACATCATCGATCGATTCCGTGAGTTTGGCGCCTTGCTTTATAAGCCAGTGGGGACCGCGGCTGGTTTCTGAACCAATATTCCCCGGAACAGCAAAGACCTCCCTGCCCTGTTCGATCGCCAGCTTGGCGGTGATCATGGCGCCGCTTTCGTAACCGCCTTCGACCACGATCACGCCCCGGGACAATCCGGAAATGATGCGGTTCCGCCGCGGAAAAGACCAGGCGCCCGGTTCCGCGCCGAGGGGATATTCGGAAACGATCGCGCCGCCTTTTTCGAGAATGTCAAAGCCCAATTCCCGGTTGCCGGCAGGTGTGATCCGGTCGACTCCGCTGCCCAGCACGGCGATCGTCCGCCCTCCGGCTTCGAGTGCACCGGCATGCGCCGCCGCGTCGATCCCGAACGCCAGACCGGAAACGATCGTGATCCCCAGTCCCGCCAGCTCCCGGGCGAACCTTTTGGCGACTTCAAGGCCGAACGGAGTGGGCTTACGGGTGCCGACGATCGCGATCGAATTGCTGTCTTCCGGCTTTAATTCCCCCCTGACATAAAGAACGATCGGGGGATCGTGGATCTGTTTTAGGATCTCGGGATATCTTTCGTCCTCATAGGAGAATATCTTGAGCTTTTTTTCGGCGGCATTACGGATCTCTTCCTCGGCTTTATCAAGCGGCGCGTTTAATCGCTGGGCAACCGCTTCAATCGAACCGAGTTCGAAAAGCAGTTTTTTAAGCTTAATCGGCCCGATCCCCTCGACCAGATTGACCGCTACCAGCTGTTTTAACATAAGTTTTCCTCTTGCATTTTATTAAAAACATTATATAATATACGCAATACAAATGACATCAAGAATTAAAGGAGCCTAATTTGAAGAATAATTTACGATTTGTGTTTTCTATCGCCGCCCTGTTCCTTTTATCTACCATCGCTTTTGCCGCGAACGTACAGGTTAAATTAGACACCAGCAACGGGACCAGCGGCCTCGCCGTCTTGAATTCCATAGGCTCGAACGTCGCCACCATTGATTCGTCCGGCAATATCAATATTATCAGCGGCAG
>CAIYXV010000059.1 GCA_903930225.1 uncultured bacterium
CCAGGTGCGTATCCCCGGAGGTGGACTTGACCTGGAAGGTACCCTCGCCCAGCTCAAGGATCGATATATCGAAGGTGCCGCCGCCGAGATCATAGACAGCGATCGTCCCCTCCTTCTTCTTGTCCATGCCGTAGGCGAGCGAGGCCGCGGTCGGCTCGTTGATGATCCGCATGACCTCCAGTCCCGCGATGGTCCCGGCGTCCTTGGTCGCCTGTCTTTGCGCGTCGTTGAAATAGGCGGGAACGGTAATGACCGCCTTGATCACTTTTTCACCCAGATAATCCTCGGCCGCTTGTTTAAGCTTTTGTAATATCATGGCGGAGATCTCCGGCGGGGTGTAGGTCTTCCCCATGATCGATACCGCCGCGGCCTGGTTGGTCCCTTCGACGACCTTATAAGTTACATATTTGAGTTCCTGCTGGACCTCGTTGTGGCGGCGTCCCATGAAACGCTTGATCGAGAAGATGGTATTGTCGGGATTGGTGACCGCCTGGCGTTTGGCGACGGTGCCGACAATGCGCTCTCCCTCCTTGTTGAACGAAACGACCGATGGGGTGGTCCGTCCTCCTTCGGGGTTCGGTATGACGGTCGGCTCTCCCCCCACCATCACCGCTACGCAGCTGTTCGTTGTTCCCAGATCGATCCCGATAATTTTCTCTGTTGCCATTTTATTTTTCTCCTTCTTGCCCGCCGAAGTCCGAAGGACGCAGGCGGGTCTTACTTACTATTACCATGCTGGGCCGGATCACCCGTCCGTGCATGATGTAGCCTTTTTCCACTTCTTCCAATATCGTATCTTCCGGTTCCTTTGATTCTTTTTTCATGATCGCTTCATGGAGGTTTGGATCGTAATGTTTTCCGACCGCGTCGATCTCGGATACGCCGAACTTTGCCAGCCCGTCAAGGATCTGGCGCTTGATGAGCGCCAGGCCCTTTATAAGATTGTCGTCCTTGTCGGCTTCGGCCAGGTCGATCGCCCTCTGGAACCCGTCGAGCGCCGGGACGATCTCTTTTACGATCTCGGCATTGGCGAATTTAACGAATTGTTCCTGGTCGGCGGCCATTCTTTTTTTGTAATTATCAAAATCGGCAAGGGAGCGCAGGAGCCGGTCATCTTTTTCCTTGAGCTGTTCGATTAAGGGATCGATCTCCTGGCCTTCTTCCGGCAGCGCGGCGGGCTTATTCTCAATCTCTTCGGACATTAATAACCTCACGCTCGATCGAATCAAGCTCTTGAGAGATGCAGTTTAAGATCGAGGTCACGCGGTTGTAATCCATGCGAGTGGGGCCGAAGATCCCGATCGCGCCGGGATTAATGCCGTAGATATTGTGCCGGGCCACGACCACCGACATGTCGCGCATCTCACGGAAGCGATTCTCGTGGCCGATCTGGATATTGAAGTCGCGTTTCCTGGAGTATTCCTCCAGGATCTGCGTCAGGAAATCGTCGTGCTCGATCGTTTCCATCACCCGGCGGGCGTGGGAGATATCGTTGAACTCGGGCTGTTTTAAAATATTCGACAGGCCGGATGAGGCGACCTTATTTTTGTCCCCGCCGAACGATACGAAGACCGAGACATAATTAAGCACAGAGGAGATCAGTTTGGCGGTGCCGTGAAGGATCTCTTCAATACCGGTGCCGATCTTCCTGATCCCGTTGCGGATGAGGGCGATCTCCTTGCCCGAGACCTTTTTTGTTTCCATGATGTTGTCGACATAATAACGGTAGCCGAGATCGGTCGGGATGCGGCCGGCCGAGGTGTGGGGGTGGGTGATGTACCCGCTGTGCTCCAGGTCCGCCATTTCGGAGCGGATGGTGGCCGGCGAATAGTCCCGCACATAATGATGCGTGATGGTGAACGAACCGACCGGTTCGGCGGTGTCGATATAGTCCGAAACGATGGCGTCCAGTATTTGCTTTTTACGGTCGGAAAGGTCGATTATCATGCCGTTGGCACTCCTATTGTTCGAGTGCTAATTTTAGCAAAATTTATGGTAAACGTCAAGGTGAGGAAAGCTATCAACGAATGATAAAACGGATAAACGAATACCCTACATTCCCCGATCCGTTTATCCGTTGACAGATCCGTTGATCGACCCTGGCCCTGAGCTGTCAATGAATATTGAACGAATAAACGGATCAAGTGTAAATTAGACAAACTTTTCGAACACTAAATTGCCGAGAAATAGGCCGCGGCGGGTCAATTTGACCCGGCCTTTTTCGTTCTCCAACAAGCCGTCTTTCATAAGATCCTCTACTTCCGCTTCGAAGCCGTCAAACTTTTCGGCCGGCAAACCTTCTAAAAGCCTAAGCCCCATGAAAAGAGCTTCTTTTTTTTGTTCGGAAGCGTGAGGGGTTGGGCTTGAACCGTGAATATACTCTTCAATCTTTTCAGTATTTGACCAGCGTTTTCCATCCACATGCGAGTGCGCCCCGGCGCCGACCCCCAGCCAATCGCCCATTTTCCAATAGTTGAGGTTGTGGCGGCATTCGAAACCCGGTCTGGAAAAGTTGGATATCTCGTAATGATGGTATCCATTGGCGGCCAGCGTTTCGATCGCGTACTCGAACATCGCGGCTTCGGTTTCTTCGCTCGTAACGCGTAACGCGTAATGCGTAATGCGTTCGTTTTTGGTCATGTCCCAGAGAGGCGTTCCTTCTTCTATCTGTAAGCTGTAGGTTGATAAATGGTCAGGTTTTAGATTGATGGCGGTTTCAATATCTTTTTTCCATTCATCCAGGGTTTGACCGGGCAGGGCGAAGATCAGGTCCAGATTGATATTTTCGAATCCGGCAGAGCGGGCGTCGTCATAAAATCGGAAGATGTCATTTGAATCATGGATCCTTCCCAGCGTTTTAAGATGCCGGTCATTGAACGATTGAACGCCGATCGAAAGGCGGTTGATGCCGAGCGAACGTAGAGCTTTTAGTCTGGCAAGGTCGGCCGTGCCGGGATTGGCCTCGATCGATATCTCGGAATGACCAATGTCCAATTTCCAATGTCTAATTAATGTAGAAATTATATTTTCGAAATGTTTTGGCGGGAGCAGGGTGGGAGTGCCGCCGCCGAAGAAGACGGTATTTAAATCCGAAATCCTAAGCCCTAAATCCGAACAATGTATTTCATTTATTAATTTCTCGATATATCCATCGATCATATCTTCTTTCCCGGCATATGAAACAAAATC
Source organism: uncultured bacterium (assembly GCA_903930225.1). Lineage (GTDB taxonomy): Bacteria > Margulisbacteria > WOR-1 > XYC2-FULL-46-14 > WPAF01 > CAIYXV01. Next base: position 3,190 of record CAIYXV010000059.1, read on the forward strand.
GCAGTAATTGCATTTCTTTTTGCAGAACGGGATGTGGATATATAGGCCCATAGGCTTGTAGGCCTTTAGGTCTTTAGGTCTTGAGGTCCGGTGGTCAGGCGGTCCTGCCGTCATGATCCGAGCTTCAGCACCGCCATGAAAGCTTCCTGCGGCACGTCGACCGAGCCGATGCGTTTCATGCGCTTTTTCCCTTCTTTTTGCTTTTCGAGGAGTTTCCTTTTCCGGGTGATGTCGCCGCCGTAGCATTTGGCGAGCACGTTCTTCCTCATCGCCGGCTTGGTCTCGCGGGCGATCACTTTGTTCCCGATCGAGGCCTGGATGGGGACCTCGAACTGGTGGCGCGGCAGGACTTCTTTTAATTTTTCCGCCAGCAACTTCCCTTTATAATACGCCTTTTCCCGGTGAACGATGATCGACAGCGCGTCGACCGGCTCCTGGTTCAGCAAGATATCCATCTTGACCAGATCGGACGGCTTGTAGCCGATAAATTCGTAATCCATCGAAGCGTATCCGCGCGAGCATGATTTTAAAAGATCGTGGAATTCCGATATCACTTCGGAAAGCGGAATGTCGAAGGTTAGCATCACGCGGGTGGGATCGAGATATTCCATTCCCTTGAATTCGCCGCGCTTGTCGATCGAAAGCTCCATGATCTTGCCCACGTATTCGCTGGGAGTGAAAACGGTAAGCTTGAGGAACGGCTCTTCGATGGACTCGATCTCCACCGGGTTGGGAAAGCTTGACGGGTTGTCGATCAGCTCTTCGCTTTTATCGGTCTTGATTATCTTGTAGACGACGCTGGGCGCGGTGGCCACCAGGTCCAGGCCGTATTCGCGTTCCAGGCGCTCCTGAACGATCTCGAGATGGAGCAGGCCGAGAAATCCGCAACGGAATCCGAATCCCAGCGCGGCCGAAGTTTCGGTCTCATAGGTCAGCGCGGCGTCGTTCAGTTGAAGCTTCAGCAAAGCGTCTTTCATGTGCTCGAAGTCTCCGGAATTTACCGGATAAAAACCACAAAACACCATTGGCTTGATCGGCTGGTAGCCGGGCAGGGCGGATTCGGCCGGGTTCCTGGAATAGGTGACCGTATCGCCTACCCGGGATTCGCGCACGTTCCTGACGCCCGATATCAAGTAGCCGACCTCTCCCGAACCTAGTTCTGTTTTAGGCTGCAGTCCGAGTTTCAGTGTTCCGATCTCGATCGCTTCGTAGTCAGTTCCGCTTCCCATCATCCTGATCTCGGTCCCGGGTCTCATGATCCCGTTTACCACTCTGATATAGGCGATCACGCCGCGGTAGACATCGTAATGAGAATCGAAGATCAGCGCCTGGAGAGGGGCGTCGTTAGATCCCTTGGGAGGGGGCACCTTTTTTATTATCGCGTCGAGAATTTCCGCGATCCCGATCCCTTCTTTGGCGCTGGCCATGATCACATCTTCTTTATCTATCCCAAAAACGTTCTTGAGCTCAATCAAAACCTTTTCTGGTTCGGCGTTTGGCAGGTCGATCTTATTGATGATGGGGATAATTACCAGATTATGGTTGATGGCCAGATAAGCGTTGGCCAGGGTCTGGGCCTCGATCCCCTGGCTGGCGTCGACCAGAAGGAGGGCTCCTTCGCAGGCGGCCAGCGACCGCGAAACCTCATAGCTGAAGTCAACGTGTCCCGGCGTGTCGATCAGATTGAGCTCGTAACCCTGGTATTCCATGCGGATGGCCTGCGCCTTGATCGTGATCCCGCGCTCCCTTTCTAGATCCATGGTATCCAGCACCTGCTCCCGCATCTGCCTTTTTTCGATCGTTCCGGTGTACTCTAGCAAGCGGTCGGCCATGGTCGATTTGCCGTGGTCGATGTGCGCGATGATGGAAAAATTTCGTATCTTTTCGATGTCCACCGTTCAATTCTAACACAGTTGACTTATTAATTGAATATTATATAATGAAGCGAATGCGCCAAATTTTGATAATATTTTTTATTTTGGCACTGTTTGCGCATGCTTTTGCGATCAACGCCGACCTCGGCGAGGTTGGGGTGGGGGCCAGACCACTTTCTCTCGGCAAGGCATATGTCGGTATGCCAACCGACGCTTCCGCCCTCTTTATGAATCCAGCCGGACTGGCCTACCAGTCGGCCCTCAAGATCACCACGATGACCGGAAAACTCCTGTCCGATGTAACCTATATTTCGGCCGCGGCGGCTTATCCGGTCGCCGGCGGAGACCTGGGGATCGCCTATATAAACGCTTCGACTACCGGCATTCCGTTGACCACCCTTACCAGCACCGCGACGCAGGATATAATAACCCAGCAAGGCGTCACAGATTATCAGTCGTCGGTCTTGTATCTTTCCTACGCGCAGGAAGTGATCCCCAAACTGATGCTGGGCAGCAACTTTAAAATTTTCCTGCAGGGATTTTCGCAAACCTCCGGCGTTTTGAATGGCGCCAGCGGCAACGGATACGATATGGATCTGGGGGCCTTATACCAGTTAAGGAAAGAACTTTCCCTGGGGGCGGTGGTTCAGAATTTACTGCCAACTTCGCTGGGCGGAAAGTTCACCTGGGCCAATGGTCAGACCGAGGGGATACCCGCAGTCGCGAAGCTGGGGATTGCGGCCAACATATTGGGGGATGACGGTTTTTATCAATACAAGAACCAGGTGGTGAAGCTTGCCCTCGATTCCGAGAACGCGGTCAAGCTAAGCCGTCCGGGGCTCTGGCATTTGGGTTGTGAGTGGGGGCTGAACGAATATTTTACGATCCGGGGCGGGGTGGACCAGATGGTAAAAGCGGTCGACGGGGGGTGGGGAGTGGACAATAATCTTACCGCCGGCATCGGCCTTAAATACCGGGGATTTTCATTTGATTACGCGTATCATCAATACGGGGACCTTACCGATAACACCACGCATTACTTCTCGCTGGGATTCGTAGGCGTTCCGGAAAAGGTGAAACAGGAAATTAAAAAGCAGAAGGAAGAAAAGGACCAGAAGCTCCTGATGCCCACGATCAAGATCAAGACCGGCATCAAAAGCTTTACCGATGTCAAGGAAGGTTTCTGGGCCAAGGATCCGATCGAATATCTTGCCACGCTTGGGATGATCGGCGGATATCCCGACAATACTTTCCGTCCCGACCAGCCGCTGACCCGCGCCGAGCTGGCGACGCTTCTGGTAAAAGCGAAGGGATTTGAGCCCAAGATACCAGAGGCCAATCTATTTTCCGATGTCCCCACCAGCCACTGGGCGGCGCCTTATATCAGCGTCGCGCTCGATCATAAATATATTTCCGGATATCCGAACGGCACGTTCATGCCCTGGAAAGAAGTGACCCGGGCGGAGGCGGTGGTGGTATTGTCCAAGTTCGCCGGCCTGTCCGAACCGGTTTCATTATCCGAAAATCCGTTCCCGGATGTGTTCAAGCGGCACTGGGCGGCGCGCTGGATCGCGGTGGCAAAAGGCTATGGACTGCTCGAATATTTGAGCGGAAAGAACTTTGAACCCGATCGGGACCTGACCCGCGCTGAGGCGGCGGAGATCATCAGCAAGACCGACTACGCCAAAGCGAAGATACTGGAACTGCTGAAGAAATAATATCTAGACTGCAGGACTTCAAGACCTCAAGGCATAAAAAAAATTGCGCCCTAAGTGATTTCCACCTTCGCACTTCGTGCATCGGCGGACAAGCGAACACTTAATCTTCTGCTCCTGATTGGATCGGGGTAACTTCAACAGACGCTTTATAGGAGGAATTGCGCCCTAAGTGATTCTCCCGCCTCCTTATTATAAAAATCTAATGTGTTGCGGGATCCCGCAAAGCGGGAGAACGCTTGGCCTTCTGCTTTCCGCCTTCGGCGGATAAACTCCGGC
>CAIYXV010000060.1 GCA_903930225.1 uncultured bacterium
GTGAGCGCGAGCGCGTCTTTTTCGAACGCGAAAAAGCGCTTGAGGTATACCGCCAGCCCGCCGACCACGGTATAGCTTAGAAAGTTAAGGAAGCCGGGGAAAAACAGCGCGTCCTGAATAAAACCCGCGAAGGAAGAGCAGAGGATCGTTGTTTCCGGACCATTAAGGACCGCGAGGTAAACCACAAAAGCCGGGAAAAAGTCCAGCCGCAGCAGGCTTTTTAAAATTAATAGAAGCAGGAACGAAATAATGGTCGCCGCTACTGACATATGAACACCATATCCAGTTTGGAAAAATCGACCGCCGGCACAAGCTCGATGTTCTGGAAAAGGTCCTCGACTTTCTTGCTGACAAAGCTCACGCTGCCGATCGGCAATCCGCGGGCAAAGGACGAGCTCGCGCTTGAGACCAGGACCAGCTCTCCCGCTTCAACGCTGGCGTTCTCCGAAACGTAATCCATTTTAAGCACTCTTCCCCCTCTTACTACGCCAAAGGTTGCCGTTCTCTTGAGGACAGAGCTGATAGTCACCGCCGGGTCGGTTATCAGATCCACTTTTGAGGTGTACCTGGATACCTCGCCGATCCTCCCGACCAGGCCCTGTCGGCAGATGACCGTCTGGCCGGTCTTCACCTGATCGTCCTCCCCCCGGTTTATCACTATGGAAAAATCATCCCCTCCCCGGCTCACCACTTCGGCCGGTATAAGGGAAAACCCGTAGGGATTCGAACCTCTAAACGCGACCGCTGATCTTAGTAAAAGATTTTCGTTCTTTACGCTTTCCAGGATCAAAAGCTGTGCCTCCGCTTTATTTATCCTTTCCTTCAAGGCCTGATTATCATTCTCCATTCTTTTGGCCCGGATAAGGAAAGTGGACGTTTTCAGCGCGCTCTCGGCGGTCTTTTTTGATATCAGCTCTAACGGATAGGCAACAACCTGGATGGAAGATCGCAGGAAAACTACCGGAGGGAATTTGCCGACCTGAAAAAAGTTAAGAAATAAGGCAATGACCAGCAGGATAACAAAGGAGACCCGAACGAACATTTATCAAGCGGCCTTTTTTGGCATTATCAGAACTTTCTTTAAAGTATCGATCTCTTCAAGTATCTTTCCGGTTCCGAACGCCACGCAGGAGATCGGATCATCAACCACATATACAGACATGTCTGTTTCCTGCGAAATGTGCTTGTCCAGCCCCCTTAACAGCGAGCCTCCGCCGGCCATGACGATACCGCGGTCCATTATATCGGCCGCCAGTTCGGGCGGGGTCTTTTCAAGCGTCGTGCGGACCGCGTCCACCACCATCGCCACTGGTTCGGCCAGCGCATCCCTAACTTCCGATGAAGTAAGCGTGAGCGTTTTTGGCAGACCGGTAACCAGGTCGCGTCCACGAACCTCGACCGTTCTTTCTTCCGGCAGCGGATAAGCCGAACCAATATCTATCTTGATCTGTTCGGCGGTCCTCTCGCCTATTAGCAGATTATAATTCTTTCGGCAGTGCGCGACGATCGCTTCATCCATTTCGTCGCCGGCCACGCGGATCGATTTAGAGACCACTATGCCGCCGAGAGCAAGCACCGCGACTTCGGTGGTGCCTCCGCCGATGTCAACGATCATCGAACCGGCCGCTTCGGATACCGGCAGGTTGGCGCCGATCGCGGCCGCCATTGGTTCTTCTACCAGATAGGCTTCGCGGGCCCCGGCATGGAGAGCGGCATCGAGCACCGCTCTTTTTTCTACCCCGGTGATGCCGGAAGGGACACCGACGACGATCCTCGGCCTGACGAATGCGGAGCGGTTATGACTTTTGTTAATAAAATGGCGGAGCATCATTTCGGTGACCTCAAAATCGGCGATGACGCCGTCGCGCATCGGACGTACGGCCACGATATTGGCAGGAGTCCTTCCCAGCATGTTCTTGGCCTCATTTCCGATAGCCAGCACTTTATTTGTGTTCTTATCGATCGCGACCACCGACGGTTCGCATAGGATTATGCCTTCCCCTCTGGCAAAGACCAGCGTGGTAGCGGTACCCAGGTCAATGCCCAGGTCCCTCGAAAACTTACCGAACACAAAATCATAAAGACCCATTTAATCGTCCCTCCTGATTATCCCTTCAAATCCCGACGCTCCCAATTTATTAAGATACGCTTTAGCGGCCGAAAGTGAATTGAACCTTCCGGAATCAACCCGATATAATTTCCCGATCCTTCTTACATCATTCGCATAACCTTTTGCCGACAGATCGCCGGCAAGTTTCTGCGCGTTGCTCCGATGAGAAAACGCTCCGACCTGTACCGCATACTTGCCGGTGGCAGCGGTCGGAACGATATTTTTCTGCGGTTCCGCGATCCTTGTTTTCTTCGCGGTCGTCCGGCCGATCATTGCGTGTTTCTTTACCGATCTTTTCTCAACAATCGTTTTCTTTTCCGGAGCTTTTTTCTCCGCCTTATGCCTGGTCTCGAATGGTGTGGTCTCGAACGTTAAGCCCTCCACTTCCAGCGTGATCTCCGGAGGCAGAATGGACCTGGATTCTTCCGTAAGCATATAGGACGTCGGAAGTTTTTTAACCGGCGTCAGCATCCGCTTGCCGATCATAAAACTGATCCAAAAACTTAAAACAATGATGGCGATCAGCACTACGATCAGCAATAGGTTTCTTAACCAGTTGAACATGTGGGCTTATTCTAACATTAACGCCAAAAAGCGTCAAATGTTTCTATCAATTGATCCGCAAGGCTTTCATCGCCTCCGCGACCACGAACAATGAACCGGCGATCACGACCGGATGCCCGATCTTTTTGGCACGCTCGATCGCGCCGCCCACCGATGTTTCAATGCTGACGTTCGCTTTGTTTTCCACCATTCCCGCAATTTTAGCGGGGTCAGCGGCCTGCGGATGTCCGGAGCTGGTCAGGATCAGGTCCGCGGCGTGGGGAGAAATGATCTTGAGTATCGCTTTTATATCTTTATAATCCTGCGTTCCGAGGATGAAAGTGATCGGCGGTTTTATTCCATGCTTTTGGACCGCTTCGATCAGCGCTTTGGCCCCGGCTTCATTATGCGCGCCGTCAAGAATGATGACCGGATCCTTTGAAACGACCTGAAAACGCCCGGGCCAGACGGCTTTTTGAATCCCCTCTTCTATCTCATCCCGTCCGATCCCGATCAATTCGGCCGCCTTTACGGCAACCGCTTTGTTTATTTTCTGATATTCACCCAGCAAACTGCCTGGAGCTTTCGCCCCGGGATATTCTTCTACCACCCAGCATTTTGAATTAATTTCCTCACAGACTTTTTTTATAACGTTCAAAGCTTGGGGTTTGGTTTCGGCTGTGACGACAGGGATACCCGGCTTTATAATCCCTGCTTTCTCAAACGCGATCTTTTCTATCGTATCGCCCAGGTATTCGGTGTGATCGAGATCGATGTTGGTAATGACGGAGACCA
>CAIYXV010000061.1 GCA_903930225.1 uncultured bacterium
AGGGGGTGAGTTAGGTCCCTTCCTGCCAGGAAGCAAGGTATTTTTCCTGCTCCGGGGTTAGTTTGTCTATTAGAATCCCCATCGATTTTAATTTCGCGGATGCGACCCAGTCCTCTATTTCCTTCGGGACATTATAAACTTTGGGCCCGAGCTTGCCCTGGTTTTTTATCACATATTCAGTCGCCAGCGCCTGGGTCGAAAAGCTCATGTCCATGACCGACGCCGGATGGCCTTCCGCCGCCGCCAGGTTCACCAGCCGCCCCTCGGCCAAAAGATAAACGCTGCGGCCATTCGGAAGAATGAACTGATCGACAAAATTGCGCACGTTCTTCCGCTCAACTTTTGCCATCTTCTTTAACCCCTTGATGTCGATCTCAACGTCAAAGTGGCCGGAATTGCAGACGATCGCGCCATCCTTCATTTTCTCAAAATGCTCCGGCCGGACCACGTTAACATTGCCGGTGAGCGTACAGAACAGGTCCCCAAGCGGGGCCGCTTCTTCCATGGTCATTACCCGGAAGCCGTCCATTGCCGCCTCGATCCCCCCGGATCGGATCGATCTCGGTGACAATCACATTGGCGCCCATCCCCTTCATCCGCATCGCGAATCCCTTGCCGCACCAACCGTAGCCGGCGGTGACCACGTTCTTGCCGGCGATCAGCATATCGGTCGCGCGAATGATCCCGTCGATCGTGCTCTGGCCCGTGCCGTAGCGGTTGTCGAACAGGTTCTTGGTGTGGGCGTCGTTGACCGCGATCACCGGGAACTTAAGCGCGCCGTCGCGCTCCATCGCCCGGAGGCGGATCACGCCGGTGGTGGTCTCCTCCATGCCGCCGATGATCTGTTTGGCGACCTCCGGATATTTCGCGGAGATGGCCGAGACCAGGTCGCAGCCGTCGTCCATGGTGATGACCGGTGAGTGTTCGATCGCAGATACCAGGTGCTTGTAATAAGTATTATTGTCCTCTCCCTTGATGGCAAAGACCGGTATCCCATAATCAACTACCAGCGACGCCGCGACGTCGTCCTGGGTCGAGAGCGGATTGCTGGCGCAAAGCACGATGTCCGCCCCGCCCGCCTTCAGGGCCTTTACCAGATTTGCGGTCTCGGCGGTGACATGCAGGCAGGCGCTCATTTTCTTTCCCTTGAGCACCTGGCTTTTTGAAAATTTTTCTTTGACCTGCGTTAAGACCGGCATATCGCGCTCGGCCCATTCAATGCGCAGCTTTCCTCTTTGTGATAATGATCTGTCCTTGATGTCGTGATCCATTTATTCCCTCCGCTTCTGGGGGAAGTTTATCACATTTTCAGCTTTTTTTCGAGGTTAAGGAGGGTATTGCGGTGGATGCCCAGCATTTTGGCGGCCTTGCTCTTTGATCCGCCCGCTTTGGTCAGCGCTTTTTTGATAAAAGCCGATTCGAACTTGATCTGCGCTTCGCGGAACGGCAGGTTAATGATTTCCTCTTCGCTTAGCCCGGATTCCGGATCCAAAATCTCTTTTGGAATGTGATCTTCGGAAATGACATCGCTCTTTGCCAGCACCACCAGCCGCTCGACCAGGTTCTGCAGTTCCCGGACGTTACCCGGCCAGGGGTAATTAGTAAGCGCTTCGACCGCATCGCGGCTAAAACCTTTTATTTTCTTTCCAAACTCGCGGTTATACAGGTCGAGGAAATGCTCGGCCAAAAGCGGGATGTCTTCCCGTCTTTCCCTCAACGGGGGAACGAATACCGGTATCACGTTCAGCCGGAAGAATAGGTCTTTCCTGAATTTTTCTTCACTGATCATTTTTTTGAGATCGAGATTGGATGCGGAGATGATGCGGACATTGACCGCGATCGGCTCCACTCCGCCCACCCGCTCGATCTCCCTCTCTTGTAAAACACGCAGCAGTTTTCCCTGCATGGAAAGGGGAAGACTGCTCACCTCGTCGAGGAACAGCGTTCCTTCGTCGGCGATCTCGAACTTGCCCAGCTTCCGCTCGAACGCGCCGGTAAAAGCTCCCCGTTCGTGGCCGAACAGCTCCGACTCTAAAAGATTTTCCGGGATCGCCGCGCAGTTCACCGGGACAAAAAGCTTGTTCTTCCGCGGGCTCAAGTTATGGATCGCCCGGGCCACCAGCTCCTTGCCGGTCCCCGATTCTCCTTCGATCAAAACCGTTGATTCGCTCCGGGCCACGGAAGTGATCATGGAGAAGACTTCGCGGATGCCATCCGAGCGGCCCACGATCTTCTCGAACTGGTATTTTTTCTCGATCTCTTCCCTGAGGTAAATATTCTCCTGCGCCAGCCGCCGTTTTTCGAGCACCTTGTCGATTGTTTCCTGAATGGCTTCGATGTCGAACGGCTTGGTAATGTAATCGTAAGCCCCGCGTTTGATGGCCTCGACCGCATAAGAAACGGTGTTCATGGCGGTGATCATGATCACGTCGGTATCGCCGTCCATCTGCTTTATTCCGGAGAGCACCTCCAGGCCGTCAAGCTCCGGCATCCGGATATCCAGAAAGACCAGGTCCGGGGAATGCTTTTTCGCCATCTCCAGCGCCTCTTTACCGTCCCGGGCAAAGAGCACGTTGTATTTGTTCGCGAGCAGTATGTTCATCGAATCGCGCAGGGAAGCTTCATCGTCGGCGACCAGAATGGTCGCTTTTTTATTTATCATACCGATACCCTCTCATTGTAGGGAAGAATGTCCAGCTCTTTGCGGTAGCTGGCCACAGTGCGCCTCTTTATCCGCATCCCTTTATCCGCCAGCAGCTGCTTGATCGAATCATCGGTTAAGGGACGCGATTTTTCTTCGACAGAGACCAGGTCCATTATCATTTTTTTTATCTGCGCGGCGGAGAATCCGGAAACCTCCCTAGAGCAGAGGAACTTGATCGGGAGCAGCCCCTTGGGGGTCTGGATATACTTATCGGCGATCGCCCGGGAAATGGTGGAGGGATGCACTCCGATCCGCGCCGCGAGCTCTTTCTGCGGCAGCGGCATAAGGTGCGACGCGCCCTTGTCGAAGAACGTCTTCTGGTCGTTATATATCATTTCCATGATCCGGGTAATGGTCGCGCCGCGTTTTTCCAGATTTTCCATGATCTCCTTGGCCGCCTCCAGCTTTTGTTTGAGGTATTTAACCGTCTCGGCGTCGGTATTTTTATTCTTCAGCATTTTCTGGTATTCCGGCGATAGTTTTATCTTCGGGCCGTATTTTTCCTCCAGATTGACCAGCTTGCCCTGGTCAACCACAAACGACGGGATCACGTGTCTTTCTTCGCCAGAATATGAAGCCGCCGGGTTCGGGTTCAGGTTTGATTTAATGAAATTGGCGACCTCGATCACCCCGTCCTCTGAAATGCCGACCGCCTGCGCGATCTTCTTGAATTCCTTGCGCCCCAGATCCTCAAGATGATCGGAAATGATCTCCTCCAGTATCTCTTCAAGCTCAAAATTATCGAAAGACAGTTCCCCAATCTGGATCATAAGACATTCTTTGATATCCCTCGCCCCCACCCCTTCTGGCTCGAAGGTCTGGATGACCGCAAGGATCCGGTCGACCACCTCTTCAGCTGCTTTGAACTTTTCCATTATCTCCGCTTTTGCTTTTGAATAGTCCTTAAGGTAGCCGCTTTCGTTGATGAAAGAAAGAAGGTATTCGCCGATCTTAACCTCTTCTTCGCTCAAGTCGGCCAACTTCAGCTGTTCCATCAGGTGAGAATGGAGGTTGCGGGAGACATCCTTTAAACTTTCGATGCCGGGATATTCGGTCTTGTCGATCTGCTTTCTGGCCTTGCGGTCCGATTCCAGGTAGCGTAAGTATTCGGTCAGCGCCTCCGGCTTCTCGATCTCGACAAACGGGTTCTCCTCCGAGGCTCGGTCCACTTCCGCCACCATGTCGCAGTAGGAAAGCTGCAGCACGCGCAGCATGGCCAGCATCTTCGGGGACAGGTGCAGCTGAAGGGCCTGCTCAATATTCTGTTCAAAGCTTAATTCGACCATAATTTTGCCTATATTCTCTCAATTTTTTATCGGGCGAACCACCTGATAATTTCAATTTGGGAAAGGGAATTTATACCCGGTTCAGCCTTCGCTCAACTTCCGCCACTTTCTTCACGATCGGGATCACGCTGTCGGGATTGAGCGAGATCGAATCGATCCCCAGTTCCACCAGGAATTCGGCGAATTCAGGGTAATCGCTCGGCGCCTGTCCGCAGATCCCCACCTTGACCTTGAATTTGTGCGCGGTCTCGATCAGGCTGGTGATCATCCTTTTTACCGCGTCGTTGCGTTCATCAAATATTTTTGCCAGCTGCTCCGAATCCCGGTCCACTCCCAACGTGAGCTGGGTTAAGTCGTTCGAGCCAATCGAAAAGCCGTCAAAGCGCTGGGAAAACTGATCGGCTAAAATGACATTCGATGGGATCTCGGCCATTACATATACTTGAAGACCGTTCTCCCCCCGCTTCAGGCCGTTCTCCGCCATAACGGCGAGCACGCTGTCCGCTTCCTTGATCGTCCGGCAGAACGGGATCATGACAATAACATTGGTCAGCCCCATCTGTTCGCGGACCCGCTTGATCGCGCGGCACTCGAGCGCGAACCCTTCGCGGTATTTTTCATTGTAATAGCGGGAAGCGCCCCGGAACCCGATCATCGGGTTCTCCTCATGGTACTCGAACTGGCTGCCCCCGATCAGGTTCGCGTATTCATTGGTCTTAAAGTCGCTCATGCGCACGATCACCGGATGCGGGTACTGGCAGGCGCCGAGCATCCCGATCCCGCGGGCGAGCTTGTCGACAAAGTATTCGGTCTTATCCTTATAGCCCTGGGTCAGCTTTTCGATCGTCCGGCGCGCTTTGGCATCTTTTAATTTGTTGAATTTAACCAACGCCATCGGATGGATCTTGATCTCGTTGTTGATGATGAACTCCATGCGCGCGAGGCCGATGCCGTGGCACGGCAGGCGCCACCATCTAAAAGCCGCCGCCGGCTCGCCCAAGTTCATCATGATCTGCGTTTTGGTCTGCGGCAGATCCTTAAGGTCCAGATCTTCTTCCTCAAACTTGAGCAGGCCTTCGTAGACAAACCCCTTTTCTCCTTCCGCGTTCGAAAGGGTGATCTGCTGTCCATAATGTAAAGTTTTGGTCGCGATGCCGGTGCCGACAATCGCCGGTATTCCCAGCTCGCGGCTGACGATTGCGGCGTGGGAGGTCCGGCCTCCGTGGTCGGTGATAATCCCGGCCGCTTTCCGCATGATCGGCACCCAGTCGGGATCGGTCATCCCCGTAACGAGGATCGAACCATCCTTAAAAAGATCGATGTTCTTCGCATCCTTTATAACCTGTGCCTGTCCGGAAACGACCGCGTCCCCGACCGCCAGGCCTTCAAGAAGCACCTTTCCCTTTTCGAGGAGGCGGTATTCCTTGAAGACGGTCGCCTCTTTCCTTGACTCGACCGTTTCCGGACGGGCCTGTACGATAAAGAGTTTTTTCGTCCGCCCGTCCTTGGCCCATTCCATGTCCATCGGCCGTCCATAGTGCTCTTCGATTATCACGGCCCACCGGGCGAGTTCAAGAATCTCCTGATCGCTCAAGACAAAAGTCTTTCTCTCCTTTGGTGTGGTGATGATATTCTTCGTCAGTATCCCCTTGCCACGGTGATAGATCATTTTTTTCTCTTTTTCGCCCAGGCTTTTTTCGATGATCGGCACGATGCCGGCTTTGTTCAGGAGAGGCTTGAAGATAATGTATTCGTCGGGGTTAACGGCGCCCTGGACGATGTTCTCCCCCAACCCCCAGGAGGCATTGATGACGACCGCGTTGCGGAAGCCGGTATCGGTATCGAGCGAGAACATTACGCCGGAACCGGCGAGGTCGGAGCGAACCATCTTCTCGACCCCGATCGAGAGGGCTACCTTCAGATGGTCGAATTTTTTACCTTCACGATAAGAGATCGCGCGATCGGTAAAGAGCGAAGCGTAGCATTTGCGGCAGGCGTCGAGTAGTTCTTTTTCGTTCTCGATGTTGAGATACGTTTCCTGCTGTCCGGCAAAGCTCGCGTCGGGCAGGTCTTCGGCGGTGGCGCTGCTGCGCACAGCGACATCTGCTTTTTTCACGCCGAATCGCCGGCTAAGTTCCAGATATGAATCCACGATCGCCTGGCTGATCTCTTCCGGAAATTCGGCTAAGAGAAATAGTTTACGCACGGCCTTACCAACCTTGGCGAGGGTTTTGGGATTTTTTCGATACTCGTCGATCAGGGTCGTCATCTTTTCCCTGATGTTGTTGGACTCGATGAACTTCCAATAGGCGTCGGCGGTGGTGGCAAAGCCGTCGGGCACCGGGATCCCCTTAACTTTCAGGGTCGTGATCATCTCCCCCAGCGAGGCGTTCTTACCCCCCACAATCGGAACGTCCTTTACGTTAATTTCCTCGAACCAAAGCAGGTATTTGTTGCTCATAATTTACTCCCTTCAACTGCAATTCTAGCCCTCAATAGTAGCGTAGTCAATTTGCAAAAATAAGAAGAACTGAAGTGAGATCAGATAGCGCAATATGAGTTATAATAGCCACATGATCATGTGGCTTCCACGGGCATTGGCGATCATTTATCTCGCCTTCATAAGCATGCTGTCGTTCAATATTTTCGGCGGCGGCTATAGCTGGAATGGCGACTGGGTCGCGCTATTTATACACTTTCTGCCGGTTTATTATTTAATAGCATTGCTGATCACCGCCTGGCTATATCCGCCGGCCGCTGGTGCGGGGTTCATCCTTATTTACATGTTCATAATACTATTTTTCAAGAGTTTTCCTCAGAGCGAAATCCTGCTATTCTTCATCACCCTTCCGCCATTTGTGATCGGTATAATGTTTTTGATGTTTAAAGAAAAGTAGCGGGGGTGGGATTTTCCGCCAGAGGCGGACCCGCCTTCGGCGGGGAACCCTGGTGAGAGTAAACTAATGGCTTAAAAGAAGTAGCGGGGGTGGGATTTGAACCCACGACCTCAAGGTTATGAGCCTTGCGAGCTACCAGGCTGCTCCACCCCGCGATATCAGAATTACCAGGCTGCTTGCCCGCCTTTGGCGGGCTCCACCCCGCATCAGTGGTGTTGTAGTGAAATTTTCCGGAGAAGATTGCGATATATTATTGACTGGGCCAGCCGTGACACGCTTTTTGGCACTCACCACAAGGTAACCTCTAAGCTAGACGATGGTCCAGTTTTTGTATTTTACCACAGTTGTCATAAAAAATCAACTACTGTATAATGAACCAATGCCGGTTTTTTCTCTTATAATCTTAAGCTATCTGCTCGGCTCGATCCCTTTCGGGGTCATCGTTTCCCGCTTCTTCAACATCGATATTACCAAACGGGGATCGGGCAACATCGGCGCCACCAACGTGATCAGATCG
>CAIYXV010000062.1 GCA_903930225.1 uncultured bacterium
CTCGCTTCGCAACTCTCCACCCCTCCCTTTTATGTAACACCCCACGAAGGTCACATTTATTATTTGCCCTCTCCCTCTGGGAGAGGGCAGCCAGAAATAAGTTAACGAATATGAAATATAGTGGGTGAGGGCCTAATGTCCGGCGATTTCTTTTTCCTTATTCAGGGCGGAGGTCGGGGGACCTTTGCGAGCTCCGCTTAATTCCCCGGAGCGAGCTTGGGATGGTGGTGAGTGGTCGGGGGTCAGGGAGGTGAAAAATAGAAATCGCCTAGACCTTTTTTGTTTCTTTTTTGGGGCTATGCCAAAAAAGAAAGAGAAAAAATATTTCTATAAAATAATTACAGCAGTAAAAAATCCCGCTTGCTCATCTTATCGGCGGCGAACTTGCGGGCGGAAGAGGTCGTTTCAAGATCGACCCCGACCTTTTTTAAGGCTTTTTTATAGAGTTCAACGTATTTTCGCGCGGATGAAGCCCAGGAGTAATCGTAGCACATCACTTTTTCGACCAGAGGCATCCATACCTTCTTGTTTTTATAAGTATCGATCGCCCGCTTGACCGCGGCGACCAGCGCGGCGGAAGAATATTCGGTAAAAACGAACCCGTCACCCTTGCCGGTCTTTGGATCATAATCATGCACCGTGTCTGCCAGTCCCCCGGTCTTCCGTACCACCGGGATGGTGCCGTATTTATAAGAGATCAGCTGGCCCAGCCCGCACGGCTCATAGCGCGAAGGCATCAGGAACATGTCTGATCCGGCATAGATCTGCTGCGCCATGGCCGAATCAAAGCCGAGGTTAATCCCCAGGTTCCGGGGATATTTCTTTTTCGCGGCGAGTAAAAGCTCATGATACTTAAGATCCCCGGTCCCCAGTATCACGAGCTGGCACTTAAGCTGGATTATCTCTTCCAGCGCTCTCGCCAGTATATCGAACCCCTTCTGGTCGGCCAGCCGGGTGATCATGCCGATCACCGGCAGATTATCCTTTTCCGGAAGCCCATTTATTCTCTGCAGGGCGGCTTTGTTCTCGTATTTGAGCGGGATGGATTTTATGCCGTAATTTTTGACGATCTGGGGATCGGTCTCGGGGTTCCAGACATTGTAATCGATCCCGTTTAGGATCCCGTAAACGTCCGCGTGGCGGCTTTTAAGGAGACCGTCCAGCCCGCAGCCGAATTCCACAGTCTGGATCTCCTGCGCGTAGGTTTCAGAGACCGTGTTGATGACATCGGCAAAAACTAACCCCGCTTTAGTCAGGGAGAAATTACCCCAGAATTCAAGCGTATCGGAGGTGAACATTTCCCAGCCGAAACCGGTCTTAAACAGCTGGTCTTTGGGGAATAAACCCAGATAACCCATATTGTGAATGGAATAAACCGTCGCGGTCTTGGGCCATTTGTACATTTTTTTGGCGTAGGAGATGATCAGCGCCGTCTGCCAGTCGTTGCAGTGAACGATCTGCGGAACGAACGAAGTTTTGGGGATGAATTCCATCACCGCCCGCGAAAAAAACGAGAACCGTTCGCAGTTATCCGGATAGTCGACCCCCCGCTCCTGATAAAGCCCGTCGCGGTCAAAATACTTCCGGTTGCTGATAAAATAAACGGTCACTTTAGAATTAGGGATCTTCGAACGGTATACATCCGCGTATTCTATCCGGTCGGCGACCCGGACCGGCAAACCGTCGAACACCTTTTCCAGATCGAATTTTTTTTCGTCTACCGCGCGGTATTTGGGCATCACTAGGACCACTTCGTGGCCCAGCTCGGAGAGCGCGACCGGCAGCGCCCCGGCAACATCGGCCAGACCGCCGGTCTTGGCGAACGGAACGATCTCGCTTGAAGCGTAAAGGATCTTCATTTATGGCCCCTCCTAACCCAAGATATCATCGATCTTCTTGGTATACTCTGAAAGCAGGCGGTGCGCGTCCTTTTCTTTGGCGCATTCGGCGTAAAGCTCGATCACCGGGCGCGTGGGATGCGGCAGGATCAGCACCCAGTCCATTCCCAGATGAAGCTTTATGCCGTCCAAAAGCTCGATCTCTTCTTCTTTCAGCTCTTCGGCCAGCGTCCTGATCACCTTGCCTTTTAGCTCCGGCAGGCACGATATGTCCTTTTTGAAGATATTTGACCTGGGAACCTCGATTGTGGAAAGTTTGACGCCGTTCTTCTTCAGCAATTCCATCAGCTTCACGATCGAGAACATGCCGTCAAAATGCGGCTGGAAGTCCGGAAAAATAAATCCCCCCACTCTTTCCCCAACAAATGCGACATCCGGGCGGGATGCAACCTCCATCATGTGCCTGAAACTGGTCTTGGTGCGGATGACCTGCCCGCCAAACCGGGCCGCGATGCCGTCGATTGAGGATGAAGTGTTGATGGGGACCGCGATCTTGGCGTTTTTGTTCCCGGAAAACACCAGGGTCGCCAAAAGCGAGAGCGCTTCGTCCCCTGAAAACACTCGCCCCCGCTCATCGCAAATGAATATTTTCTCCGCTCCCGTGTCCAGCATCACTCCCAGGTCGGCATCAAGCGTTTTTACGATCATCGACATCTGCTGAAGGGAGTGCTCGAACTGGTCCTTGGTCTTGGTGGCCTTGGTCTCGTCGATGTATGCGTTAAGCGCCACCACTTCACAGTCAAGTTCGCCCAAAATCGACGGAAAGATCTGCGAAGCGGGGCCGCAGGCATAATCGACCACGATCTTGCATTTTTTGTTCCTGATCGCGCTCAAGTCGACATGGTGGATCACGCCTTCTTTGTACTGCTCGGCCACCCGGTGGAAGGGAAAAGTCAGCTCACCGATCTCTTCCGCGCAGATGCGCTTGAAGTCCTCGGCAAAGAAAAGCCGCTCCACTTTCTTTTCTTTGGTCGAATCAAGGTCCAGGCCGTCATCATCAAAGAACTTGATATCTATCACTTCCTGATCATAGGGGGATTTTCTGACATGGAAGCCGCCCTTGCTTTTCAGCGCCTTCAGCTCGTAGCGCGTTACCGGGATCGGCGTCATTTCCAGGTCGGAAACGTTCACTCCCTCGGAAAGAACGCCCGACAGCAGGGCCCGATAGATCATGCGCGAGGCCTTGTGGGAATCGCGCGACGCGGTAATGACGCAGCCCCGCCCGAGCATGGCGCCGTACGCGGCGCCCAAGTTGGCGGCAAATTCGGGCGTAAGCTCCACGTTGCACAGTCCGGTGACGCCGAACGGGCCGAAGATCGTCTTCGGGTACCGTTCGCGCTGGACCATGCTGCGGGAAACGGTCGAGCCTTCTTCTATGATCTTGCCCGGCCAGATCTTGACGTGCGGGCGGATGATCGCGTCCCGGCCGATCCGAACCTCGTCCGCCACTACCGAATTCTCCTCAAGATAAGCGCGGTCGCCCACCAGCGATCCTTTTCCCAGGATCGATCTTTCCATTCTCACCTCGGAGCCGAGCTCGCAATTGTCCCAGACGATCGCCTCCCGAAGATACGAGCCGCGCCCGATCTTGCAGTTGCTGCCGATGATGCAGTTTAAAAGAGTTGCGTTATCGGCGATTATAGTGTTATCGCCGATCGCTCCCATTCCTTCAAGCTTCGCCGATCCCGCGATCACGCAGTTCTTGCCTTTTATGACCGGGACATCTGCCAATATCTGCCCGTGCACTCTTCCGTACTCCTCGATATTCCCGATATCCTTCCAGAGCCCTTCGGAAACAAAACCGTACAGCTTTTTCTTTTTCTCCATCAGCCGCGGAAAAAGGTCCTGCGAAAAATCAAATTCCTTTTCTTCCGGTATTTCATCAAGTATCTCCGGTTCGATCATATAAATGCCGGTGTTGATGGTATCGGAGAACACTTCCGACCAGGAGGGCTTTTCCGGGAAATGCTTGATCCGGCCGTCCCGGTTGCAAATGACGATGCCGTAAGGGAGCGGGTTCGCGACCCGGGTCAGAACGATCGTCAGGGAGGCCTTTTTGCTTTCGTGGTAGTCGTTTACTCTCTTTAGATTAAAATTGGTAACCAGGTCCGCGCTGATTACCAGGAAGCGCTCTTTGATGTTTTTAGAAGCGAATTTGACCGCGCCGGCGGTCCCGTAATTTTTCGGCGCCTCGATATAAGATATTTTCACCCCGAACTTTTTCCCGTCGCCGAAATGGTTTCTGATGATGTGCGGCTGATGATAAAGCAGCACCGATACGTCCTTGAAACCGTATTTTGCCAAAAGCTCTATGGTGTATTCCATCAGCGGACGGTTAACCACCGGGATCATCGGTTTGGGGATATTGATGGTCAGAGGATGGAGCCTGGTGCCGAGACCTCCCGCCAGGACGACCGCTTTCATTGCCGGTACACTCCGTAATCGATGTCCGGGAAAAGATTATCCTTGTATTCGATGTCGGAAAGGTACGGCTGATCGATGCGGTTCTCCTTGATCGAATTATATAGTCCGGTGAACCTTTCAATGTGGTCGTTGAACCTTTTGACGGCATACGGGACCACCGTTCCGGTCTTCATGATGAACGCCCAGTCTGAAGACTGCGCGAGCAGCAGCTCCCGCGCGCACTGGTTGAGCGCGCGCTTAAGCTCCCCTCCCGCGTTCGGATATAATTTCGCCAGCTCTACCATCCGGTCCGCCGCCATGTGCAAATGACGATACATCCAGTCGTTGCTCCCCTCGAGCCAGACCTCGGCATAGCCCTTGTATCCCCATGAAGAGAGCGAAGGGGTCGACACCTGGTTCCTCGGATTTTCCTCAAGATAATCGCTCAAGGTGGTCGTCTTGATCGTTTTCTGGTCGTAAAAGATCTTGCGGAAGAGGAAATTAAGGAATTCCGGGCCCTCGTACCACCAGTGCCCGTAAAGCTCCGCATCGTATGGAGAGACGATCAGCGGTTTTTTGCCCAGCCATTCATAAAGATGCTCGATCTGCTTTTCGCGGTTGAACATAAAGTTCCCGGCATGGGAGGCGGCCGTGTCCAGCGCACACTGCGGATTGTAAGGCTCCTTGTGATTGGTCCGGCCGGTGATCCGGAAATACTTGATCCCGGTGTTTATCCTTATTCCGTCAGAATGGATATACGGCCGTATATAATCAAGATCAAGGTCGAACCCGACATCCCGATAAAAATCACGGTAGTTGTAATCGCCGGGGTAGCCTTCTTCCGCCGACCAGACTGCCTTGCTTGAATCCATGTCGCGGCCGAATGCCGCCACTCCGCTCTTGCAGTAGACCGGAGCAAAAACGCCGTACTTGGGGCGCGGCGATCCGTGCAAAATGCCGTGGGTATCCACCAGAAAGAACCGGATACCCTCTTCCTTCAGGACCTGGTCGTCGCCCGGCTGGTATCCGCATTCCGGCAGCCAGATCCCCCGCGGGCGCCGGCCGAATATCTTTTCATAATGTGCCACCGCCACTTTTATCTGCGCTTTTACCGCGGTGCGGTTGATCTCCATCAGCGGCAGAAAGCCGTGAGTCGCGCCGCAGGTAATGATCTCGATCTTTCCTAAGTCCTGGAATTTTTTGAAGCCATCGCACAGGTTGCGGTGATACCGCTCGGCGAAGGCGACCCGGGCCTCGATGAACTTGCGGTTGTACATGTGGGCCAGCTGGTTGAACTCCGGCTCCCACCGGGTGCGCTCTATTTCCTTATAAGATAGTTCGATCAGGCTTTCAATATGCTTAATATACCGGTCCTGTAGAAGTTCGTCCGTCAGCATGGAAGCGAGCGTCGGGGTGATCGACATGGTAAGGTGGAAGTCGACCCCGTCCCGGAGCAATCCCTCGAACATGTTGAGAAGCGGGATATAGGTCTCGGTGATCGCCTCGAAAAGCCAGTCCTCCTCCAGAAATTCGCTAAATTCCGGGTGGCGGACATATGGAAGATGGGCATGTAGGACTAAAGCCAGATATCCTTTTTCCATTATCAGGATTATATCATAAATTATTAAACTTATGAGTCACCGAATATAGCTGAATACCCACGAATTAAATTGAACATGTATAGATACCCACGAATTAATTCGTGGGTATCTAGTGGATATTTAAATGCTCTCGAAACCTTTTTGTCTTAAAATGCAGGCGTCGCAAACTCCGCAGGGCTCCGCTCCACCCTGATAGCACGACCAGGTCAGGTCAAGCGGAGCGCCAAGTTTTGATCCTAATTTGATTATTTGAGCTTTAGTTAAATTTATCAGCGGGGTAACTATTTTTATCTTTTTTGCTTTTGTCCCCTCTTTAATTACCCGCTGATAAGCGCGATAAAAGGAAGGACGGCAATCGGGATAACCCGAAAAATCGACCGCGTTCGCGCCGATAAAAATCGCTTTCGCCCCGATCGCTTCGGCATATGACAGCGCGAAGCTTAAGAAAATGGTGTTTCGGGCCGGAACGTAGGTTGAGGGGATTACCTTGTCTATCTCTTTTAACGACCTTGACCCTGGAACCTTGCCCCTTGACCCTAAAAGAGAACTCCCCCCCCACGGCAACTTTATCTTAATTATTCGATAAGGAACCTTTGCGCACTTCGCCACCGCGACCGCGCTTTTTAATTCGCGCTTATGCCGCTGGCCGTAATCAAAGATCAGGGCAAAACATTTATACCCCTTGTTTTGCGCGTAATAGAGCGTGGTGGTCGAATCCAGGCCGCCGGACAATAGAACGACCGCCTTGTTCATAGCTTTAATATAATAAAAACTATTTTCTCGCTAGATATGGGACGCGACGATCTTTGCCAGCGTTTCGAGCTGGTCTATGTTTATAAAAAGCATAAGCTTGCTGCCCTTTGATTGGCTGTTATAGAACGACGACAGGTCGACGTACATTGGCCCTTTTTTGAAAGAAACGATATACGGGTCATCGACCTTTGGCCCGATGTAGGCATCCTCGCCTATGCCTTTAACATCCGCTTTGACCAGGCCCAGTTTTTTAGCTTCGTCTTTTTTGTACAGGGCGACGCGCATAAAACGCACTTTAAGGATCAGGTGCTTGTTCCCATCCCTAAAGGTCTCATTCCCGAACAGCCCCTTGCCCGAGCTCTGCGACAGCTTTACGCCTTTGAACCCGGTAACTTTCTCTATATCCCCCGGTGACAAATATTTATCGAATATTCCCGCCTGAGCGGCCACGCCAAGACAAAAGACGAACAATAACGACACTGCGATAAAAATGGTCCTTTTCATTTTATGCCTCCCTGTTAGATATTCGGCCATATTATACAATATAATCAGGATAAATAACGATCAAAGTTTAATTATCTGCCCGCGCTCCGCCCCCACCGACACCAGTGACATTTTGGCCCCGGCGATCTCCTCCAGCTTTTGCAGGTATTTTTTGGCCCGCAACGGGAGCTTTTTATAACTGGTGATCCGGGTAAGGTCTTCCCGCCAGCCTTTTATCGTTTCGTAGACCGGCTTGCATTTTTCCAACCGTCCAAGGTCCGCCGGAAAATCCTTGATCCTTTTGCCTTCGCATTCATACGCGGTGCAGACATTTATCTCATCGAACGAATCCAGAACGTCAATTTTGGTTATCGCCAGATGCGTCAGGCCGTTTATCTTGGAAGCGTGGCGCATTACCACTCCATCGAACCAGCCGCAGCGCCGCGGGCGTCCCGTCGTTGCGCCGTATTCCCCACCCCGCTCCCTCAACACATCCCCCACCCCTCCGGTTATTTCGGTAGGGAACGGTCCTCCTCCAACCCTGGTCACATAGGCCTTGACCACGCCCAGCACCCGGTTCACCTTTTCCGGTCCGAACCCGGCGCCGATGCACGCTCCGCCCGCGATCGGGTTGGAAGAGGTGACATACGGGTACGTTCCATGATCTACATCAAGCATCGTTCCCTGGGCGCCTTCCATCAAAATCTTCTTCTTTTTATCTATGGCCGTGTTCACCAGCGTGCTCACTTCCTCCACTATCATGTGACGGACAAGCTTGAAGTATCCAAAATAATCCTCCACGATCTTGTTCAGGTCGTATGCGACCTTCCGCTTGTACATGTGATCAAGGATCAGCGATTTCTCATTAAGGTTCCATTCCAGTTTTTCCCGGAAAGATCTTTCATTATAAAAGTCGGTGACCCGTATGCCCCGCCGGTTGAACTTGTCGACATAGCAAGGGCCGATGCCGCGGTTGGTCGTGCCGATGCGGCCCGCCTCGTGTACCTGCTCCTGGGCCGCGTCCAGGTCCCGGTGATACGGGAATATCAGGTGCGCCTGTGACGATATCCTCAGATTTTCGGCGGCATGCCCGTTCTTTTTCAGCATTTCGATCTCTTCGATCAGCACGGCCGGATCGATCACCACACCGTTTCCGATGACGCACAGAACCTTCTTGTAGAAGATCCCGGAAGGGATAAGATGCAATTTAAAGGTCTTATCGCCGATCACGACGGTATGCCCGGCGTTGTTCCCGCCCTGATAGCGCACCACCATGTCCATGTTGCGGGCCAGAAGATCGGTTATCTTCCCCTTGCCCTCATCTCCCCACTGTGTACCGACGATTACTGTTACGGTCATTTGATTATTTCCCTCCTCAGATGGCAGTCCGTATATGAATATCTTTTAATTGCTGGGGATCGACCACATCCGGGGCTCCGGTTAAGGGGCAGAGCGCCGACTGCGTTTTCGGAAAAGCGATCACGTCGCGGATCGAGTCCATGCCGGCCAGCATCATCACCAGGCGGTCAAGCCCCAGCGCGACCCCGCCGTGCGGCGGCGCGCCGTATTCCAGCGCCTCGATCAAGAACCCGAAGCGCCGGTTTATCTCTTCTTCCCCGATCCCGATGATCTTGAAGATCTTGTGCTGTATATCGGCCCGGTGGATACGGATCGATCCGCCGCCGATCTCGGTGCCGTTGAGCACCAGGTCATAAGCCTGCGCCTTGATCCGGCCCGGTTCCTTGAGGAATTTTTCTTCTATCTCGTCCAGGTTCCCCTGGGGCGAGGTAAAAGGATGATGCCTAGAGACCCAGCGTTTTTCCGTTTTCGAATACTCAAAGAGCGGAAAGTCGATAACCCAGGTGAAGTGAAAACTGTTGTAATCTATCAGCTGCATCTTCTTCCCCAATTCCAGCCGGACTTCGCCCAGCACATTGCAGGCAATATCGAAATAATCGGCGACAAAAAGCAGAACGTCGCCGGTCTCGCATTTGGTCCTGGTATAGATCAGCTCCAGCTCTTCTTCCTTGAAAAACTTTGCGATCGGGGATTTCGGACCGTTGGAAGTCAAGACCAGCCAGGCCAGACCTTTCGCCCCCAGTTTCTTCGCCGTCTCTTCCAGTTTTTCAAGCTCCGCCCGTGACAGTTTATTTTCCCCTTCCTTCACGTTAATGCACTTCACCGCTCCGCCCGCCGCTACCGTTCTGGCGAAGATCATACATTCGGTATCCCTTACCAGGTCGGATATGTCCACCAGTTCCAGCCCGAACCGCAGGTCCGGCTTGTCGGAACCGAAACGGTTCATGGCTTCGTCCCAGGTCAGTCTGGGAAAAGGAAGCTCGATCAGAGGGATCCTTTTCCCCCGGTATTTATCGATGTCTTTTTCCAGTTCAGCCAGGGTATGTTTTAGCGTTCCCTCGATCACTTCAATGACGTCATCTCGCGTGACAAAAGACATTTCAAGATCTAACTGGGTGAATTCGGGCTGGCGGTCCGACCGCAGGTCTTCGTCGCGGAAGCAGCGGGCCACCTGGAAATATTTTTCCATTCCGGCAATCATCAGCAGCTGCTTGAAAAGCTGGGGCGACTGCGGCAGGGCGTAAAATTTACCGGGATTTACCCGGCTGGGGACCAGGTAATCGCGCGCCCCTTCCGGCGTCGACTTGGTAAGGAACGGGGTTTCGATCTCAATAAATCCCTTTTGGTCCAGATAATTGGCCATCGCCCGGATCAGCTTGTGGCGGAATACCAGGTTCTCCCTCATCTTGTCCTTGCGCAGGTCAAGATAGCGGTAGCGCAGGCGCACCATCTCGTCCGGTTCCGTGGTGGCGTCGGCGATCTCGATCGGCGGGGTCTTGGAAGTATTGAGTATTTCAAGGTTGCTGCATTTGATCTCGATCTCTCCGGTTTTGATCTGCTGGTTTATGGTTTCCGGGCTTCGTTTAACCGCTTTGCCGCTGACCTGGACCACGTATTCGATGCGGAGCTTTTCCGCTGTGGCAAAAAGTTCGGCATCCTGGCTGGAGACCACCACCTGCACGATCCCGCTGCGGTCCCGCAGGTCCAGGAAGATCAGCCCGCCGTGATCGCGCCGGCGATGCACCCATCCCAATAGATAGATCTCATGGTCTATGTCTTTTACGCCAACTTCTCCGCAGTTATGTGTTCTCTTCATATTGATCATTATATCAGAAATCGGGTATTTTGTAATTTATGAGATATCTTGGTGCTTTTCGTAGATCGAGACCGGCAGGGCGGCCTCGGGATCGATCTCAATTTCCCTGAAACCGAATGCGCGGGCGGTCTCTTCGTCGGCCAGCGGACCCTGGCTAAAAAGCTGGAACACCATCCCGCCGGTCCTCATTCTTGAAAACAGGGAAGCCAGATCCCGTTCGCTAAGTTCGTGGTTCATCGGGAACCAGCCGATCAGGGCGTCCGCGTCCTCGATCCTGGCATTCACATGCCCGGTCCGGATATCTCCCTCATAGAATCTGGTCCGGCCGACATCATGATGAAGCTTGTTCTGAAGATACTTCCTTACCCGATATGCCCAGCCCACCAGCGCCGGATTGAACTCGATCCCCGATGCCCGGGCATCATTGGTCAAAAATTGAGACAGGACAAAACTGATCAGGCCGAGACCGCTTCCCAGGTCGATAACATGTTTCAGCTCCGCGATCCTGCCGGTCAGGGGATTCGGGTGGCTGGTCAAATAATGAAAAGCGTGGTAAGTCACGAACGGGTCCGACCCAAAATAGATCGCGTTCGGAAAATCCGGCGACCGGTAGCCGCTTGCGGTCCCTCTCAATTCCGCTTCCACATCCGCCCGCGCCCGGTCCAGGTCGTAAGGCAAAAACAACGAGGGGTAGTTTTCTTTCAATCCCACTTTTTTCATTTCCGCTTTGCCATTGAGCTCCTCGGGCGCCGCGATCATGACCTTTTCGGTAAAAGGAGATCCGATCGATCCTGGTTTAACTCGGGTCTCAAGCGTGATCGCGCAGAGGTCCCGCCCCTGCTCTTGGTAAAGATAAACTGTTCGCTCATCTTTATCGTACAGACGTTGATGTAAAAGTATCTGGGGGTTCCGTTCGATCGTCTTTGCCGCGCTCGCCGTCAGAAAATATTCCCGGCTTGAACACCCGGTCGCGGGGGCGCCGGTCATGCGCCTGAGCGCAGGGAACATATTCTGGCTCAATTCCTGCGCCGGATGGAACTGGAGGTTTAAAAACGCCTGTGCCATTTATTCTTTTCCCTGTTCGGACATCATCCTCTCGCGGTTGGCTTCCGCAAATTTTACGAGGTCTTCCATTTTTTCGTAGCTGAACGCGCGCCGGAACAGGTCTTTCCTGAAGGTGCCGGACCGCATGACCCGACGGATCGAATCGGGATTTACGACCGCGCGCTTCATCACCGCTCTTTGATCGGGCGTCATCAGAGAATAGATCTCGCCGTAAAGATCGTTCGCTTCGATTATCCTTCCAATCGGGAACTTAAAGACCACGTTATAATTCAGCGAGATCGGGTCGCCGATCAGGGAATTGCCCGGGCTGACTCTCGACTGAGGAAAGACCGCCCTGATCTCGCCGCCCCTCCTCCCATGGAACTTGACCATCTGGTCAAAAGGTGAAGCTAGATAGGGCTCCACTTCGACCAGGTATTCCTTCCTTCCGCCTGAATAAATATAAACGCCCCGCTCGTCGGAAAAAGTCAGCGCGTTCTTCGGTTCCAGAACATAACCGTTCCGGGTGGTCAGCAATCTGCCCGAGTTAACATTCTTATGGTTGAAAAGTTGGCCGCCGACGATGATCCCGTTGTCCTTTATTTCGGCCGGGATCCGCTTTCCTTCGTATTCGGCGAACCAAGCGCCGGTCTCGCGATCGTACGCGATCCGGTAGCCGAAGCTCCGACGGATCCCCCATGCCAGCTCGATGAACCGGCTCAGGGAAGCGGGCCGCGAATAAGCATAAACATCGGTCTGATATGGATGGGAAACAACATCTTCGAGCGAGCTTAAGACCATCGCCTGCCCCACGCTGATTCCTTTATCGGTCCGGTAACCGTTGTATGCGGGGTCGACCACGACCGAAACGCACAATCTTGAATTGCCGGTGATCTTTCCGTTGAAGAACGTTTTTTCGGCGGTGGTGAGATCGTAGTTACTGATCTTCCTTATGTCATCCCCTTTGGCAAGGTCTATCTGAACCCCCCAGATCGCCGCCTGGATATTGCCCCCGGCGACCGCGATCAGGATATTGCTCCAGGAATTTTCCTGCATCATTTTTATCTGTTCCGGTTTGACCAGGAGTGCTTCCTTCAAGAACGGAGCGCAGGGATTATGTTCGTCGATCCCGCCGGCCCAGGCCTTGTTCCAGACCTCGCCCAGTCTCAGAAGCGCGCTTTCCGCGGGATTAAAAACATGATAAAGGTCGAGATCCCTGCGGTCGGAGGCGGCGCGGATCGAAAAGGTCCTGACCTTCGACCAGGCATTGAAAGCCGGAAGATCGAGCCCCGATTCGCGCCCGGTCCGGGCATTAAGCAGGGCAAGCAGGCGACCGTGGTGCGCGGTCGGCGGATAGATTTTTATCATACAGGACTTTATCCTGTAAATAAAAAATTAATTTCAGCGCTTTCGGGGTCAGAGCGCCGGCAGTTTATTGATCAATTCTTCAGGAGAGATCTCGATCTGGGAGGCGGTCTTCATGTCTTTAAGAACGTAAAGCCCGTTCTTGATCTCATTCTCGCCGATGATCAGCGTGTGCCGCGCCCGCGCCCGGTCCGCCGCCTTCATCTGCGCCTTGAGGCTCCGGCCGGCGTAATCCATATCGGCCGCCACCCCTGCCTTGCGTACCTTGGTCAGCAGGTCAAAGCTGATCTTCCTGGCTTCATCGCCTAAAGTCGCTATATATAATGTTATGCCCTTTTCTGATATCGGGTACCGGTTTTCGGATCTTATGATCTCCATCAGTCTTTCCAGCCCGATCGCGAACCCGATCGCCGGAGTGGAACTGCCTCCGAGCGCTTCGACCAGCGTATCATACCGCCCGCCGCCGCAAACCGCGTTCTGCGCGCCCAACTGGCGGGAAACCACTTCAAAAGTGGTCCGGGTATAATAATCAAGACCCCTCACCAGCCGGTTATTCACGCGGTACTTGATTCCGGCTTGCTTCAATCCTTCCTCTACTTTTTCAAAATGGATCCGGCATTCAGGGCACAAAGACTCTCTCGTTGAAGGCGCTTTTTCGATGTATTTCTGGCAGACCGCTTCCTTGCAGTCCAGGATCCTCAAGGGGTTAGTTTCCAGCCTCTGTTTGCAGTCCTCGCACATCTTACCGATGTTGGATTTAAAATATTCCTTGAGCTTAGTGGTGAATTCCGGACGGCATTTTTGACAGCCGACCGAATTAACATCGATCTCAAGACCCTTCAATCCCAGCCGATCGAATAACTGCTCCGCCAGCAGTATCACCTCGACGTCAAGCAGAGGATCAACAGATCCAAATGCTTCGACCCCCGCCTGATGAAACTGGCGCTGGCGCCCCGCCTGCGGCCGCTCGTAGCGGAACATGGGCCCGAGGTAAAAAAGTTTGAGGATATTGTCTTTTAAGATAAGGTTGTGCTCGATCGCCGCGCGGACGACCGGTGCGGTCTCTTCCGGCCGCAGAGTAAGGCTCCTCCCCTTGCGGTCAGGGAAAGTGTACATTTCCTTGGAAACGATATCGGTCGAGGACCCGATGGAACGGGCGAACAGTTCGGTCGATTCAAATATGGGCGTCCGGATCTCCTTGTAGTTAAAAAGCTCAAAGGTCCGGCGGACGGTCTTTTCGATCGACTGCCAGATGCCGGCTTCGTCGGGAAGGATGTCCCGGGTGCCCCGCTGCGACGTGTATTTCACGCCGTCATTTTATCATATAAGGCGGTGATCACGCTATCCAGTAATTCAACAGTTGGTAAAAATTCTCCACAAAGCTCGAGGTCACGACCTCCGGCGGTTCCAGGATGTCGAATTCCTGTTCGATCGATCCTAAATCCTTTTTTAAATTATAGATCCAGGTGGCCGCCCGGCCGCAGGTGTTCTCCTTGTGCATGTCATGGGTGGTGATCTGGATCTCGATCGGCTTGCCCATGGCGTCCCGGCCCTGCAGTTTGATCCCCCGCCATCCATCACCCGCCGGACCAAGCGCTTCTTTCACACTGCCAGGGGAGGTACTAATAGTAAAAAGATCGGTTTTCTTTAAAATATCCCAGATCGCACGCGCGGTTTTTTCGGAAGTCACGCTTATCCCCACCCCCAGCGGATCGTTTATCCCTTCATACGAATATTCCCCGCGCACCTCCACCTTGTTCCAGATGCTGTACGGCGATTTGACCCTGAATTTAACGGACGCTCCGAGAAGGTCCACTCCCAGCTTCCGGTGCAGTTCGGCGTTTAATTCTTTCGTAAAGATCTGAAGATAGGCCTTAGCGCTTTCATAATTCATGCCGATCTGCTCATATACCCGCGCTTCAACGAATTTATATTTTTCCGGATCGCTCAAGCGCAGGAACTGGTCGCGGAAGTCGTCGGCCAGATAGATCAGACCCAGCCTTTCTGCCAGCGGCGCGTAGAGAAAACGGATCTCATTGAATATGCCCTCGCGGGAACTCCCCGCTTCCCTGGCCCGGGCCAATTTGTAAAGAAAAAAGAGCAAAAGCACCTGCGGCGAATTTGCGGACCGAACGAGCTCGCACATTTTCTTGAAAATACATTTCCGGTCGGAAAGACTGGGCCCGTTCGCGAACACGAAGTCGTTCTTCAACCGGTCAAAACCGGACACGATCTTGATCACTGAATCCTTAAAACGAAGGACGCGGCTGCCGCAGGACTCGGCGAAGATGCTCTCTATTTCCCGTGGTCCCGCGCCGATAAAAAGTGAGGCGATGATCGCCTGGATGTCGCCGCCCATGTCCGCCATTTTTTGCATGCGGTAGATCAGTTCCGGCTTCGGCGCGGCGGGGTTCCTCGCGGCCAGTTCATATGCGTCGTCGAGCATCTCGTTCTGCCACGACCAGTTGTCCGCGGGCGGCGCGTTGATCGCGCTTAAGATGCGCGGTTTTACCGCGTACAGGGCTTTGCGGTAATCGATGCTGCCGGCGGAATGGTTAAGATTGATCGTTCCCGAGGTCCTCCCGCTTGCGATGTGAGGCGCGACTTTCAGCAGCTCCTCCACTCCCGTTTCCTGATAAAACTCTTCGGCCGCGAGCAGGAGCTTTTTCAATGTGACGGTTTTGCCGAGATGGAAATGATCGATGCGGTCGAGAGCGAGGCCGCCGAATTTTTCCTGAATGATCCCATGCTTCACCAGCGACATTTTAAGCGTCATCAGGTGGGTCTCCCCCGTATCGCGGGCCACCTGTCCTATCCCCCAGAGGATCGATCCGCGGTCAAGGAAGGCGGCCGAAAAGATCCTCGTCGCGAGCGGTGAGACCGTTTTCTGCACCCAGGTCGTTTTTTCTACCATAGCATCTCTAATATATTTCGTTGTTTTTCGCGTTTAATTTCATGATCTTAGATTTATAGATTTTGTTGATTCTCCCGTTTTTAGGTATATAATCTATTATCCATTTAAAAATCTTGGTTTTAAAAATAAACGGAGGTTCCCAATGAAAAAATGCATTTTGGCCATTACACTTCTACTTTTTTGTATGGTTTCATTTTCCC
Source organism: uncultured bacterium (assembly GCA_903930225.1). GTDB lineage: Bacteria > Margulisbacteria > WOR-1 > XYC2-FULL-46-14 > WPAF01 > CAIYXV01. The sequence continues at coordinate 15,837 of CAIYXV010000062.1, forward strand.
ATGCCGCCGCGCGCGCGGTCCATCGAAAAACTTCTGATGCCCCTACCCCCGTCCGCCAGTGGGAAAATGACGGGATCATTCTGAACAATACCGCCGCCGGTTCTTCCCAGAAATATCCGGTCACCCTTTGCAATACTGCCGAGGGGAATGTCATTGTCGCCTGGCTGGATTCCACCTATACCGGCAATAATTATGATATGGATGTGATGGTCCAGAAGTTTAATCTTTCCGGGAACCCGATCTGGCCCAACCCTGTCAGGATGACTAACGGCTATGCTTATGCTGACGGTAGTAATTATCATCCGTTCATGGTTTCGGACGGCGCCGGCGGCGCCATCGTTGCCTGGCAGGACGATTATAATGGTCCATCCGCGCAGCGCATCGACAACAATGGCAATCTGATCTGGAGCAATAGTGCTCAAATAAGCACTAGTGCGAATCTCAACAACATGTTTTCGATGGTTTCCGACGGCGCGGGCGGGGCTTATTTTTGCTGGGAGGATTACCGGAATTATTATTCTAATGGTTATAAGACGGAAATTTACGCCCAGCATATGGACGGTAGTGGTGTCATCTGGGCCAGCGACCTTCAGGTCGCTTCGGCCTCAGACAACTGTTATCATTATCCTTATCAGATGGTCCTTAATCCATCGAACGGCGGCGCGATCCTCGTCAGCCTCAATCAAGGTTATAGCAGTGGTTACACCTACTTGATCTATGCCTACTGGCTCAATTCCAACGGTACCCTGGCCGGATCGGATAAGACCTGCGATTATTTGAATTATACTTCCAGAAGTTATCCGGCAATAATCTCGAACGCTTCGGGAGAATGCGTAATCTGTTGGCAAGACGACAGGTCCTACTCCTATATATATGCCCAAAAATATAGCGCGGGCATGACCCCTCTCTGGACCGCCAATGGAGTAAAGGTGCCCCAGACCTCAAGCCAGTTTTATTCCGAGAATCCGGTCATTGCTGATGACGGCGCGGGCGGAGCGTTCATCGCCTGGATCGACAGCCGTATTGGGCCTAATACTTTGTTCGCCCAGCGGCTTGCCGCCAACGGCTCTGCTTTATGGCAGTCAGATTCCCAGCTTTCAAGCAACAACGCATATGATTATGTATCAGCGGTTAATATGATATCAGATGGTTTGGGGGGAGCGCTCGTCAACTGGCTGGATGAGGTGTATTTGAATGGCAACTATTATGATACCAATTATGTCCAAAAGGTCGGCGGCGATGGAACGGTCGGCGGAGCAGACTGGCCTGCCGCTGGTGTTCCAATCGATCCCGGCGCCAAGGACAACACTGGATATGCATATGTCAATCATATCTGCTCTGACGGTTCGAACGGCGCTATTCTCGCCTGGAATGATTTCCGGTCCGATGCCAGCGGAGATATCTACGGCCAGAGAATAACGAGTAACGGCGACCTCGCCTGGACCCCGAACGGGACCGTTCTCGCGGCGCCAACGACAGAATCGACCTCGCTTTGGGCGGCATCCGTTCCCGATGGCTACGGCGGAGCGGTAACGACCTGGTTCGACAATCGCCTGGGATATAATTCGATCTTTGCCCAGAGATTTGACGCCAGCGGCAACCGGCTATGGGGGCCCGGTGGCGTTTCTCTTGACCCCGACAGCGCTGATTCTCCAGCCGTAACTCCCTCGATCTGCCGCACTTCCGACAATTTCCTGATCGTTTGGTCGCGAGCTGGAGGAAGAGTAGTTAATAACACCCAGTCAGTGACCGGAAATGCCGCTTCGCAGGCGAAAGCAAACGCGGCAAAGTTATCTACCCGCTCCAGTACTTCACTCAGGTCAAAATCGGCGGGGAGGATCAACAGCGGCGGCAACACCGAACCGGGAATCTGGGCCCAAAAGCTTGACATCAACGGAAATCCTCTCTGGACCGTAAGTTCCGGCGGGGGCGAGAATGTCAACGGAAAAGTGGCACAGGTGAAAAGATTCGTCAAAGACGTCGACAATATCGCGCATCCGGTGCCGGTCGTCGTATATTATGGAGCGGATATTGAATTCCCTACGGTCACATCCGATGATTCCGGCGGCGGAGTGGTGGCATTCGTGGCTGAGGGTTCAGGTGGCACTGGAGGACCTTCAGGGGCGCAATCGATAACACTATCCTCTGCCCCGTCAATTCAGACTATGGCAAACAATGTTAATCCTGCTTTAAAAGGGAAAACCTCGCAGCCGAATATATTGAAGTATTTCTATCGGCCAAAGCTGTCAAATTCCTCAAAGATCGGATTGAATTCCATTAAGTTATCATCAAGCATGAGTGCCATTAAAGCCAGGTTCGCCGCCCGCGCGGGTAAGAACCGGTCGGTAAAGTCATCAAGGATCGCACAGTCTGGAAATGATTACATTTATGCCAAGAAGATACTTGCCGATGGCCAGTTGGACACAAATTGGGGCAGTGCGAACTATTATACCGATTCACAGGGAATACAAGTGTCTTTTGGCGGCTATGACGCTTTCCCGTCGATCTGCAAACTTGATGACGGCACCCGCATGATCGCCTGGGACTATGAAAACGAGAATGGAGATAACTGGACCTCCAATATTATGGGCCAGAAGATCAGCCTCTCTAACGGCAGTCTGGCTTGGCAGAACGAACAGCCCATCCAGGCGGTAGACAACGACTGGTCCGTTCTTCCCAGTATCATTCAAACCGGTCCGCAGGAGATCATGGCGGTCTGGGCCGATTATACTTCTGATGCCAGTAACTATATGATTTATGGTCAGAAGGTCTCCTGCTCCACCGAAGCCGTCCCGCTCTGGGGGCCCGGCGGAAAGCAGATCAGCGTAACCGAGCATATCGGCACCAATCCGGAGGGCGGAACCTCTCCCTACGACAATTATTTCCCCAGGGCCACGCTCCTGCCCAGCGGCAATGCCTGCGTCGCCTGGCAAACAACTTACGCCTGGGATTACGGACCTTATGACCACGACTGGCCGGTATATCCCATGACCGGACACATCTACACGCAGGTGGTTGATCCCAACGGCAGCCCAACCCTCTCCGACGACTTTGCGGTCGCCCAGGAATCTGCCAACCCCGGCAAGGAATTCCCGTTCCTGGCCAATACCTCAAATCCCAACGAGGTTTACGTTACTTGGGACTACAATAATGTCGGCATCGGGAACTCCAATCCTCCAGAGTCGGTCAAGCATAAATGCATTTATGGGCAGAAGATAACTTTCCCTTCGGCCCCCCCTGTTCCCGTCACGCCCGAAGCGCCCGTCAACCTTAGCGGCCTGGCGCTCTCCACTTCTTCCATCCGCTGGTCCTGGAACAGCGGCAACATCCCGCAGGCCAGGGCCAAGCTCATCGGCGGCACCGACGGCTACCATCTGTTCAACCTTTCCGGCACCGTCATCGCCACCACCGCGGCAAGCGTGCTCTCCTATGACGAGCCCGGCCTCCAGCCCGACACTTCCTATTCCCGTTATGTCACGGCTTTCAACTCTTTCGGCGACAGCTCTCCCTCCAACATCGCTTCCGCCAAAACCAATTCCGCTTCCATCAATGCTCCCACCAACATGGGTGGCGTTGCGCTCTCCCCCTCTTCCATCAGGTGGTCCTGGACCAGTGACGGCGTCAATATCACCAACTTCCTGGTCATCAGCGACTCCGGCACTATCGTCGCCACCCTGTCCGCTTCCGCCCGCAGCTACGATGAGTCCGACTTGTCCGTCAATTCTCTCTATAAACGCTATGTCAAGGCATATAACAGTTCGCTTGACATCGGCTCTTCTTCATCACTTGCCAGCGTTTACACTCTTGCCGGCGTGCCAACCGGCGTCACCGCCACTGCCGCCACCTCCACCTCCCTTTCCCTATCCTGGAGCGGCAACGGCACCAGATACTCAATCGAAAGAGCGGCATCCGCTTCCGGCCCCTGGAACTATCTTGCCGGCAGTTCTTTCTCCAGTGGGCTCTCTTCCGCGTCTTATCCCGATTCCGGGCTCTCTCCCTCCACCGCTTACTGGTACCGCGTTAGCGCTTTTAACGGCGACGGCATCAAGTCCGATCCTTCGGCCGCCGCTTCCTTTACCACGCTTTCCAATGCGGCTCCGGTTGTCAGCCCCACCGTCACCACGGTCACACCCGGCACCAGGATCCTCGCCACGACTAATACCCAGGGCGCTTTTTCCCTTATCGGCACCAACTTTGAACCCGGCGCCACCGTCATCCTGCGAAAGGCCGGCCAGTCCGATATCACCGGCGCCAATGTCACCATCAGCGCCGACCGCACGCTCGCCAACTTCTCCGCCTCTCTCCCGGGCAAGTCCAATGTGCTCGCCGTCGGTTACTGGGACATCATTGTCACCAATCCCGATGGCGGAACTGCTACCCTTTCCAGGGGATTCCTCTTTGAATATCCCGAAGGCCAGGTGTTCTTCTATCCCAGCCGCTTCTCCACCACCGGGGTCAGGGCCATGGACACCTCCACCCAGCCCAGGATCGCCTACACCCTGTCCGACAATAAGCCTGTCGACCTCTTCATCTATGACGTCAGGGATATGAAGGTCGTCTACCACCGCAAATTCCAGAGCGGCCAGACCGGCGGCAAGTTCGGCTACAACGAGATCTTCTGGGACGGCAAGACCGATTTCGGCAATACCATCTCCAACGGCTCTTACGTCCTCCAGGCCTACACCCAGGGGACGCTCATCGGCCAGACCTACTTTACAGTGAAAAATTAAAAGACGAACCAGAAAGAGGAAGTTTAAAAAATGAACCATAAAAAAGGCGCGCTGGTCCTGTTCTTGATCTTTTGCCTGTCAGTTGCCGGTTTTGCCGATACCATTCTTAGCTCCGATATAACCCGCCTCGGTGTCGGCGCCAGGCCGCTCGGGATGGGAAAGACCTTCGCCGCGCTCGCGGACGATGTCAGCGCCGTTTTTCTAAATCCGTCCGGCCTTTCCCAGATCAAGTCTGATCAAATCATGAGCATGTCCGGAAAATTCATCAATCAGGTAAATTATTTCACCGTCGCGACCGCGATCCCATCAAATAACGGGACACTCGGGTTCGGCTATTCCAATTCAAGTTTCGGCTTTTCCTCCCCCGCCCTAAATCTGGTAGAGATATCCCCCGGTGAATACCGGGTCGTCCCCTCTACCACTGAGACCGTTTCGTCCAACGACAACAGCTACGTAGTTTCGCTCGCGTACGGGAATACTTTTTTTCGCGACAACCTGTCCCTGGGAGGTACGGTAAAGTTCTTCAATGAAGCCATAAGCGGGAACACCACCGGGAACAGCTTTGGTTTCGATCTGGACCTGGGCGCGTTGTACAAACCGAACAAGGTACTGTCGCTCGGGATAAACGCCAAGAACGTGCTGCCATCCGGCCTGGGCGGCAAGGTCAAGTGGGATACCGGGCTTGAGGAATCGCTCCCGACCACGATCAACGCGGGTGGCAATGTAAAATTGACCGATCTCGGCAATACTAGACTGGGAGAGCTAAACCTGGGCGCGGATTTTGAATTCTCCCCCAATACCTCCAATATGCCGGGATTCTGGCATCTGGGGATCGAATGGTGGCCGATCGAGTTCATGGGATTAAGGACCGGCGTTGACCAGGATATCATTGGTTCGGGCACCGGCTCCGGCTTCAGCGTCACCAACAATCCTTCGGCCGGTTTGAGCCTGCTCTTCAGCAACTTCCGGTTCGATTACGCTTATCATACTTATAACGACATTTCTGCGAACGCGACCAGCTACTTCTCTTTGAGCTATTTAATGCCGAAACCCAAGCCAAAACCGGTAAAAAAGGAAATGCTCGTGATCACCCAGCCCAAGGACCAAACCATAGAATATAATATGATCATCGGCATTAACGGGAAAGTCTTTGACAACCGGATAATATCGTTGACATTGAACGACCGCGCGATCTCATTTGACAAGAACGGCAATTTTAAAAGCATTTCCGACCTGAAAATGGGCAGGAATAGCTTCACGGTGCAGGGGTTTGATGCCTCAAAAGAAGTGATCGCATCGGCTCAAGCCAGGGTCGCCAGGCTGAAAAGCTTCCCTGATGTGCCTAATGAATACTGGGCAAGGCCGCCGATCGAATATCTGGCGACGCTGGGGATAATCGGAGGATATCCCGACAATACTTTCCGTCCGGACCGGCAGTTGACGCGCGCTGAGCTCTCCACACTGCTGGTAAACGCCGCCAGTCTTGAACCAAAGGTTCCCAATACCAATCTTTTTACCGATGTCCCGCCCAGCCACTGGGCGGCGCCTTACATCAATGTCGCGTTCCGCAACAAATATATTTACGGGTATCCTGACGGCACCTTTATGCCCTCAAAAGCGCTGACGCGGGCGGAAGGAGTTTCCATCATCGCCCGTTTTGCCGGTGTGGTATCGAACAAGGTGATCGAGGCCCCTTATGCGGACGTTCCCGGCAGACACTGGGCGGCGGCGGCGATAAAAGGCGCTAAAGATGCCGGATTGCTTACGGATTACGTTAAAGGGGTTCAGTTCTTTCCCGATCAAACGTTGACCAGGGCGGAAGCGGCATATATGCTTTCCCGAACTGGTTTCGGGAAAGCCAAGATTGATGACCTGACCTTTAAAAATTGACGGCCTTATTTTAACCCGGCCTTTTTTATGGTATAATTTCTCCTTGATAAAGGAGAAATTATGCGTTATCCGGGAATAATAGAAACCTACAGGGATCATCTTCCCGTTACCGATAAAACCCCTGTCATCACTTTTTTTGAGGGCAACACGCCCCTTGTCTACTCGCAAAACCTGTCCGATTCGGTCAAATGCCAGGTTTATCTCAAATTCGAAGGCGCCAATCCGACCGGCTCGTTCAAGGACCGCGGCATGACCATGGCCATCTCAAAAGCGGCGGAAGCGGGGAAAAAAGCGGTGATCTGCGCTTCGACCGGCAACACATCTGCCTCC
>CAIYXV010000063.1 GCA_903930225.1 uncultured bacterium
GGTCGGATTGCGACTGTACCACGATCCCGGTGGGAAGATGGGTGATCCTGATGGCGGAGCTAACTTTATTCACATTTTGCCCGCCCGGCCCGGATGCGCGGTAAGTGTCGACCCGCAAGTCGGCCGGATCGATATTTACTTCGATATCTTCTGCGATCTCAGGGATAACTTCGACCGAAGCGAAAGAGGTGTGCCGCTTGCCGTCGGAGTTGAACGGGGAGAGCCTTACCAGGCGGTGCACGCCTTTTTCGCATTTTAAATACCCGTAAGCATAATCGCCGGTCACCATCATGGTCGCGCCCTTGATCCCGGCTTCCTCGCCGTAAGATATGTCCAGCACCTCTACCTTGTATTCCTTCGATTCCGACCAGCGCACGTACATTCGCATCAGCATCTGCGCCCAATCCTGCGCGTCCGTTCCTCCCGCGCCGGCGTTGATCGAAACGATCGCGTTGCTTTTATCGTACTGGCCGGATAGCAGCGCGGTCAGCTCGAGCCGTACCGCTTTCTGCCGCAGTCCATCCAGTTCCGCCCTTAGTGAAGGTTCATCTTCCGCTGCCGCGATCGAAAGGAAAGTCTCAAGCTCCGTAGCCTGGTTCAACAGCGACTGCCACTCGGTGATCTCTTTTTCGGTCAAAGAAAGTTCCTTGAGCACTTTTTTTGCCCGCTCGGGATCATTCCAGAGATCGGGGGACTGCGATTTCTGCCGCAATTCCTCGAGCAGTTTCTTTTTATCTTCGATCCGGAGGTATTCTCCGATCCGGACCGCTTTTTCCTTTAGCTGTTTTTGTTCTTTTATTAATTCATCCAGCATTTTGAGCTCTCATTATATCAGAAATTCCGCATCGTTGGTCAGTCGGAAATGACCAGATGTCCGGTGCCGATCGCCGAACCGCCGGCCACGATCCTGAAAGTATATATCCCATTACCCAATGCTCCGCCAGAAAGATCGGACATGCCGCCAAACGCGACCTGGTTATATCCGGCGCGGCCTCCCATCTCACCACTTCTGAACTTTCTCGTCCAGACCATCTCCCCGCTCGAGCCGATCATGTAGATCGAAACGTCGGTATCGGCGGTCAGCGTATACACCAGAAGAGATGTTATCCCTTTTAAAGGGCTCAATACCGTCGGATAAGATATGACCGGTCCCGATATTTTCGCGGACCCGCTCGACACTTTCAGGGCTTTCACTTCCACCGTTGCGGCGTTGCCCGGGACATCCTTTGCCTCAACCCGGACCGAATGAGTGCGAACACCTTCGTCTTCCAGATTTTGGGGAACCGCGTAACTAACATCGCATTCCTTCGAGCCGATCACTATTACCGGCGCGCCGACATTGACATCGTCCAAATACAATTTAACCGATGCCGGATCGACTTGAAAATCATCGGTCACCGTGGCCTTAAAAGAAGGCCGCTGCGGTATGTAGTCGCCATTGCGCATCGCCCTCGCCGAACCGTCAGTGTCGATGCTCCGCAGCGTTATGACCGGAGAGGTAATATCCCTATGTAAAACAACGGTAAAATTACCGTTATTGATCCCAAACCCGACGTTGCCGTAAATATCGCTTACTGAAACTTGCATCCTTACCGTCGTAGAATTAATATTCTTGGCCCAGACCCAGGAATATGGGGATGATGCCGGTGCTTCACTAGTAACCATATAAGGAAAAGTTGACCCGCCGTCGGTCGAATAAGAAATGCCAAGTGAGTTTGATTTCATGCCAAAATCATTGGTTGCGGTAAAAGTTATATCCACCGGATCATCGACGGCAAAAATATCGCTCGCTTCAGGTGAGAGAACCTGGACTGAAGGAGGCATATAGATAGCAAGAGCGGGAGTTTCGACCGAACTGGCAAGGCCGTTAACATCTGTCGCCTTTATCCGGATCTTAACATTTAAAGAATCTAAAGATGGGGTTTTCCATAAATAACTTTCAGTGGTCCCGGCAGCGTAATAAGCATCCCCGGTGATTAGATTATATAAGCCACCGGTCGAATAAAAAATAGAGATCGGATGCGGCGCCAGTCCGACTTCTGTAGTCGCTGTATACTTGATATTGAACGTTGATTCAGCAGTAACCCTCTCCCCTCCAACCGGATTTAATATCGACACTGCGGGAGGCGTCGATACGACAGTAAAGTTGCCATTATTAATCCCAAAACCAACAATACTGTAATTATCGCTTACCGAAACTTTCATTCTTACGGTCGTAGAAATAAAGCTCTTTGGCCAGATCCAAGAATATGGAGAGCTGACCGGCGCCTCACTTGTAATTGTATAAGGAAAAGTTGATCCCCCATCAGTCGAATAAGATATACCAAGTGAATTCGGTTTAATCCCGGAATCTGCAGTTGCGGTAAAAGTTATATTCACCGTATTGCCTCCCCAAAAGAAATCGCCACCGTTCGGCGATAATACATTGACCGCAGGCGTGCTTAACGCTTTATATGCGTTGATCCTTCCCGCGCCAAGCTGGCCAATGTAAGAAGGATTCTGCACATCAATATTGTCGGCACTATTCTTTAATTGAGCTAAAACCTCGGCACTTGTAAGAGCTGGATATTTTGACCTTACCAGCGCGGAGATCCCGGCGACCAGCGGCGTTGCCATAGAAGTGCCACTCATCCAAGTATATGAACCTTTAGGGACTGGATAGGTGCTCCAGATACGTCCGGGAGAACCGCCGATGGCATTGCCTCCCGGAGCAGATATCCCAACCCACGAACCATAATTCGAATAACTGGATTTTGTGTCATCCACGTTGGTCGCGGCCACCGCCATTACCCCCGCATAAGAAGCCGGATAAGTATCAGTTTGGGATGATGTATTCCCATTGCCCGCCGCGGCGATCAGGACGCAGTCTTTGGACAGCGCGTGATTTATTGCGTCATGAATCAGGGAAGACGCCGTCCCGCCCCAGCTCATGCTTAGAACTTTCGCCCCGTGGTCCGCGGCATAAACCACCGCGGCAGAAGAATCGCTGTCAAGCAGCGATCCGACAAGGGTCGATCCATCAAGCGCCGCGAAACCGGCTTTCAACGGCATTATTTTACAGTTCCAGGCCGCGCCGGCGATACCGATGCCGTTATTCGTCACCGCGCATGCGATACCGGAACAATGCGTTCCGTGGCCGTGCACATCGGTAAAATTTCCGTTCGGGCCGGAATAATCTTCGCCGGGATACGGTGTCAATCCATCCGCAATAAGTTCTGCGGTGGTGACGCTGACAAAATTCCAGCCCTCGGCGGTGTTGACGTTCGCCATAAGATCGGGATGAGTCGCGTAAACGCCGGTGTCAATGATCGCGATCTCGACGCTCGGAGTCCCGGTAGAAATATTCCAGCCCGAGTTCCCCGATTCGGTAGAGATCAAACGGGTCTTAAAAAGTCCCCACTGGTTCGTACTGGCCGGGTAATCGACATAACTAGGATCGTTGGGGGTGGTGAATATTTTACGTATATAATTTGGCTCCGCGTATTCAACCGACGGGTCCTGCTTGAATTTTTCGGCGAGGGAAGAAATATTGGTTTCCGGTGAAAAAGTAAATTTATATATTTTCGACAGGTCGGGCCCGACTATCGTCGAACTGCTCATGGCCTGTACCGAGCCGCTTGCCTGCGGATAATTCCCGAAGACCTTGCCGACTTTCATTAACTTTTGAGATTGAATCAATTCCTTGATGGATGGAATGTTTATAGATACTTGTGCCGCACTGGCAGTAACGCTTCCCTTTGGAATAGTAACCGCTTCAGTCTTGAACTTGACGATCAGCTGTCCGGGAATATAATTCGGTAGCGCAAAAGCCAAGGAGCCAACAAGTAAAATTAATAAACCTGCGAATAAACTTCGCGGTTTATTAATTTTGGAACCGCGACGTTCAGTCGCAGGTTCCATCTCTTTTATTTTTCTTTTCCGCAACATTTTTTGTATTTTTTACCGCTGCCGCACGGGCAGGGATCGTTGCGGCCCACTTTTTCCAAATTCTTCACGGGAGCGGCCTTTCCCGCGGGCGGAACACTGCCGCCGTAAGTTATGTTCTTTTTTTTCTGTAAAAGCTCTTCTCCTCCTCTTACGATCTGCACACGCAATATCAGGCTGATGATCTCTTCCCTGACCGCCGCCATCATCTCCTGGAACATCTTGTACCCTTCTATCTTATATTCGATTAAGGGATCCCTTCCCCCGTATCCCCTCAACCCGATCCCCTCTTTCAAGCTATCCATATTGTCCAGCTGTTCGATCCACTTGGTGTCGATCACCTTGAGCATGACGATGCGCTCCAGGTCCCGCATGGCGGAGGAGCTGATCTCCTGCTCGCGCATGTCATAAGCCCGCCTGAAGGTTTCGATCAGCGAAGACTTAATTTCTTCTTTTTTTTGAAGCTGCTTTACCGCTTCCAATCCCTGGACAGGCACGATCTCGTTTATGGAAGCGATCAGGCCGTCGTAATCCCACTCGTCGCCGGCCGTAAACAGATTGATCTTTTCGGAAATGACGTTTTCAAGCATCTCAAAGATCTTTTCCTTAAGGTCTTTCCCTTCCAGTATCCTTCTTCTTAGGGAATAGATCGTGTCCCTCTGCTTGTTCATCACGTCATCGAACTCGAGTATCTGCTTCCGTATGCCGAAATGGTACTGCTCCACCTTTTTCTGGGCATTCTCGATCGCCCTTGAGATCAGCGAATGCTCGATCGGCGTCCCCTCCTCGATCCCCAGCCGGTTCATCACCCCCGCGATGCGGTCCGATCCGAACAGGCGCATCAGGTCGTCCTCGAGCGCCACGAAAAAGCGGGTGGATCCGGGATCGCCCTGCCTGCCCGACCGGCCGCGGAGCTGGTTGTCGATCCTTCTCGATTCGTGCCGTTCGGTGCCGATAACGCGCAGGCCGCCCAACCCAACCACCCCTTCCCCTAGCACGATATCGGTGCCCCGCCCCGCCATGTTGGTGGAGATCGTCACCGCGTTTTTTTGCCCCGCCTTCGAGATTATCTCCGCTTCCTTCTCGTGCTGTTTGGCGTTAAGCACGTGATGGGGGATCCCTTTCCTAAATAAAAGTTCCGCGATCAGTTCTGAATTCTCGATCGACACGCTGCCTACCAGCACCGGCTGCCCTTTCTTATGCAGGGATTCTATCTCGTTGACGACCGCGTTGAACTTTTCCCGTTTGGTCTTGTAGATCACGTCGGATATGTCGTTCCTTATCATCTGTTGGTTGGTGGGGATCTCGAGCACATCCAGATTGTAGATCTTCCAGAATTCCCCCTCTTCGGTCTTGGCGGTGCCGGTCATCCCGGACAGCTTTTTGTAAAGCCGGAAGTAGTTCTGGAAGGTGATGGTCGCCAGGGTCTGCGACTCTTCCCGGATCTGCACTTTTTCTTTGGCCTCGATCGCCTGGTGCAGGCCGTCGCTGTAACGGCGTCCAACCATCAGGCGTCCGGTGAACTCATCTACGATCACGATCTCGTCTTCCTTGATAACATAATCGATGTCGCGCTTAAAAAGGTAGTGGGCCTTTAACGACTGCAGTATCTGGTGCGCCAGCTCCATGTTCTCAACGTCGAACAGGTACTCAATGCCGGCAAGCTTCTCTATCTTTTTTATCCCCGCTTCGGTCAGGATCGCGTTCTTCGTTTTTTCGTCGGTGGTAAAGTCCGCGTCCTTGGTCAGCCGGCGGACGATACCGTCCCCTTTGAAATACGTGTCGACCTGGTCCTCGACCATGCCGGATATGATAAGCGGAGTGCGCGCCTCGTCGATCAGGATCGAGTCGACCTCGTCGACGATCGCGTAATTAAGCTCGCGCTGAACGCAGTCTTCGATCGATACCGACATGTTGTCGCGCAGATAGTCGAAGCCGAATTCGTTGTTGGTGCCGTACGTAATGTCGCTGGCATAAGAGATCTTTCTTTCGGGCGGGTTATGGTCGTGCTGGATGAAACCGACGGAAAGCCCGAGCGCTCGGTAGACCGGGCCCATCCATTCCGCGTCCCGCTTGGCCAGATAATCGTTCACCGTCACCACGTGGACCCCCAGGCCGGTAAGCGCGTTTAAGTATACCGGAAGGGTCGCAACCAGGGTTTTCCCCTCGCCTGTTTTCATCTCCGATATTTTCCCGGAATGCAGTACCATGCCGCCGATCAGCTGGCAGTCAAAATGGCGCAGGCCGATCGAGCGCACCGACGCTTCCCTTACCGCGGCAAAAGCTTCGGGCATGAGATCGTCAAGCGTTTCACCGGCAGAAAGCCTTTTCTTGAATTCGGCGGTTTTTTCGCGAAGTTGCTCGTCGGTCAGCTTTTTGAGGTTTTCTTCCAGCTCATTGATGCGGGCTACGACCGGCAGATAGCCGGACAGCTTTTTCTCGTCCGTGTCCCCGATCAGTTTTGCAAGCCACTTTAAGACCATCGAACCTTAAAGCACCGGCTCTATCAGCCCCAGATTGCCCGATTTTCTCTTGTAGATAACGTTCAGCTCGTTGGTATTGGCATTAAGGAAGGCTAAAAATTTACCGCCCTTGTCCGTCAGCTGTTTCGCGGCATCTTTTTCCGAAAAGGTCGGCACTTTGTCGGGATCGATCACCTTGTTCTGGTACAGCACGTTGATCTCGCCGGTCTCGGCATTGCGGAACAGGAAAAAGTCGTGGCCGAGCTTTTCGGTCTCCGCGATCGCTTCTTCCTTGGTCATGGCAGTGATGTTGAACCTTTTAAGTTTTACCAGCACCGGCTCGCCGGCAGCTAATGGACCAGGAGCTACGCTGTGGGTCAGTTGTTTTATCTTTTCGCCCTGGCGGCGGGTCTCCTTGATGTGTTTTTCCTTATGCTTTTTTACCTGGCGTCCCAGCTCTTCGGCCACCAGGTCGATCGCGGCGTACATGTCCTCGCCCGCCTCGGTGGCCCGGACGACCTTTTTCCCCGACAGCCAGAGGGTGACCTCCGCTACCTGCGAACGCTTTATGTCAGAATCGGACCGGGCGTCCAGCACGACCTGCGCCTTTTGGATACCGTAAAAGAATTCATCAAGCTTGTTCAGCTTTTTTTCCGCGTATTCCCTTAATGGTTTTGAAAGCTCTACTCCATGGCCCTGTATGTTTAGCTGCATTTATAAACCCTCCGTTCGATTGATCTAATGGGATGATTTTATCACATTTTAAGAGCGCGCGAAAGGGTCAATACGTGAACACTGCGCGCCCCGTTGTCCTTCAGCGCGCGCGTGCATTCCGAAATAGTGAAGCCGGTGGTGTAAATGTCGTCGATCAGCAATACATTGCGGTCCTTGAGCAATCCCTTTCCCTTCACTTCGAACGCTCCCTTCACGTTCTTCAACCGCTCCGCGCGCGGCAGGTTAAATTGAGGCAAAGTATCTTTTGTGCGGAAAAGCAGTCCGGAAACGGTCGGGACCTTATAATATCCGGTCAGGACGTGAGCGAGGAGTTCGGACTGGTTAAAGCCCCTCACATTCAGCCGCTTCTTATGCAAAGGCACCGGCACGATAAAATCGAGGCGGCTTGTGTCCAGGTGCCGGGAAAGATACCTGACCATCAGCATCCCCAGCGGTTCCGCCAGCTGTGTTCGCTTTTTGAACTTGAAGCGCAGGATCGCCGACTTTAAGACATCCTCGTAAACCCCGACCGAATGGATAAAAGCGGACGGCTGAAGGTACTGGATACGGCTTTCGCATTCGCGGCAAAGCGCCTCCTTCCCTATCCCGCGGCACACCTGGCAGCGGGGCGGGAACACGAGATCGAGCACCGTTTTAATAAATTGCATGGCCCGGTTGAGTATGTTATCATACCCGTGATGACCTGGGAAGAGATAATCACGCTCCTTGAACAGGGCGAAGGACAATCGGTAGAATTCGAAAAGCTGGTCCCGACGCCCGAGGACCTGGCCCGCGACATGGTAGCCTTTGCCAACTCCGACGGCGGAAAGATAATTTTAGGCCTGGATGACAAGAACAAGCATTTTGTCGGTATCGACGCGGGTGAAGAGTTCAAGGACTGGGTCAAGGAAATCGGCGAAAAACACTGCGCTCCCAAGATCGTCCCCCAGGTCGAGCTGATCGACCGCGGCGGGAAAAAAATAGCGGTCATCACGATCACCGAAGGCGATGAAAAGCCGTTTAAGACCGACGATATCTGTTATCTAAGGGACGCCAACGAATCCCGTCCGGCCAAGGAAGACGAAGAAAGGCAGATCACCAATCCCTGGGGCGGCCGGGGATTGAACAAGCGCCAGTTAAGGGCGCTCCAGCTGATGCAGGAAAGAAACAGCATCACCAATCGCGAGTACCGCGAAGCGTTCAATGTTTCCCACAAGACCGCGCATATCGAAATGACGATGATGGTAGATAAAAAGATCGTTAAATCCGAGGGTTCCGGCCGCTCCACCTGCTACATTCTCCCGCCGCAAAAAGAAGAATAATCGGGAATAAAATCCGAAATCCTAAATCCAAATTCCTAACTTGGTATCGACTTCGGCGATAATTATATTATAAATACATTGTTCGGATTTCGGACATTCGGATTTCGGATTTAAATATCAGGATTTTATCTAAAAAGTTGCGCGCCGATCTTGTGAACCTTAATCAGATTTGTCGTTCCGGGGATGTTG
Source organism: uncultured bacterium (assembly GCA_903930225.1). Classification (GTDB taxonomy): domain Bacteria; phylum Margulisbacteria; class WOR-1; order XYC2-FULL-46-14; family WPAF01; genus CAIYXV01. The sequence goes on from CAIYXV010000063.1 coordinate 8,612, forward strand.
ACCGGAATGCCGGCGGTTAAAACCACAACATCATTTCTCGCCACGATCTTTTCCCGCAGCAGTCCTTCCTCCGCATTCTCGATCATCTGGTCTATATATTTGAAGGGTTTTATCTTTAGCGGACGGAGCCCGAAGTAAAGCGATAATTTTCTTAGAGTTTCGTCCCTGGTCACGATCCCGATGATCGGTGTTTTTGGGCGGTACTTCGAAACCCTAAGCGCGGTCGAGCCCGATTCGGTAAAGGTGATGATCGCTTTAGCATTCAGTTCCTGGGCGATGCTGCAGGCGGCATGGCTGACCGAAAAATCGATCGAGAACTTGCGATGGTCGGTATTGGCGAAATATTGGATCGAGCGTTCCGCCTCGGATACGATCCGGGTCATGATCTTCACGACCTCCACCGGATGGATCCCGATCGCCGTTTCTTCGGAAAGCATCACCGCGTCGGCGCCGTCGAAGATCGCGTTCGCCACGTCCGATACTTCGGCGCGGGTGGGATGCTCGTCCTTGACCATCGACTCGAGCATCTGGGTGGCGATGATCACCGGCTTGGAATAGATCCGGGCTTTCTCTATCACTTCTTTCTGGATCACCGGCACCTTGGCCAGAGACATTTCTATTCCCAGGTCTCCCCTCGCCACCATCACCCCGTCCGAAACTTTGATGATCTCATCGAGGTCCTCGATCGCCTCCGGCTTTTCCAGCTTCGCGATGACGTACGCCATCGATCTTTTTTTCTTTATGATCTTTTTGACCTTAAGGACGTCGCTCGCCTTGCGGACAAAAGACAGCGCGACAAAATCAACTCCCATCTTTATTCCCCAGAGCAGATCATCCATATCTTTAGCCGTGACCGACGGCAAACTTAATTTGGAATGGGGAAGATTAAGCCCTTTATGCTCCCCTACTTCTCCGCCTTCTATTACGGTCCCCCGCACCTCACCTTTACTGACCGAATCGATCCGGAGCTTGATCCGTCCGCCGTCAATAAAAACATGTTCGCCCTTTTTAATATCCTTGATCACCGATGAGGGAAAAATGGGGATCAGGGTCTCATCTCCCAAAACATTTTTCGCGGTCAGGATTATTTTCGCGCCCGCCTTCAGGATCGCTATTTTATCTTTAAAACATCCGGTCCTGATCCGCGGCCCCTGCAGATCGGCAATGATCGCGGTCTCGCGGCTTAAGCTTCTTAAGCATTTGAGCTTTTTTTCATGTTCGGCGTGGGTGCCGTGCGAAAGATTGAGACGGGCCACGTTCATGCCCGCTTTCAGCATCCTTCGGATAACGGCGGGATCGTCCGTCGCCGGACCGAGCGTGCAGATTATCTTTGTCCTTTTCATACCAGTATTATATCACTCACACCTATGGATTTTAGCGCCTCCGCCAGTCTCGCTATATAATGAGTGGAAGACACGATCGCCAGGCCCATTCCCTCCACGTTGTCGATCTTGGCCAGGCATTTATCCACCGGGTCTCCCGAGCGAAGAAAGGTTTTCTTGAAAATATCATTGATCATAAGCTCGTCCGCAAAAATATCCGCGGTCTGCTTGGCGTTCAATTCCGGCCCGTGCCAGATCTGATCGATCTTCGCTCCTCTTTTTCTGATGAAAATGGCGCACCGGGTGACCTTTGCCCGGGCGAGATCGGAAAGAGAACCCGGTTCCTTGAAAAACTTGGCGGTTTTTGTCCGTCTGTTCCTCGATCTTGGTTCGCCGCTGGATATAAGATAAAGCATGATAATCTGATTATATCACGCCCGCTGCCATGATATAATCCGAATAATATGAACCGGTTCCAGATCATTTTAGCCTCGGCTGTTTTATTGCTGGCGATCGCGGGAAGCGTGACCGCCGCCGAAAGCATTGAATATCAGTATCAGGAAACAAAGGACCTGGTGGGTTTGGTCCAGGACGCGGCGGCGCTGGTCAGCCGAAAAGGCGTTTCCGCGTTCAACGATTTTCAGCAGTTTGGCACTAAATGGTACCACGGCGACGCTTATATTTTTGTCATGGACATCAACGGGAACATGCTTTACCACCCCGATCCAAAGCTTAACGGCAGCAGCGAAGCGGACCTGACCGATATCGACGGCCGGCCAATCGTCAAACTGATGATCAAGCGCGCCCTCGACCA
>CAIYXV010000064.1 GCA_903930225.1 uncultured bacterium
ACCGGCAGTCCGGTCGCGGCGAGATATCTTTTGGCGATCTTTAATAATCCTTCTGGCCCAGTAGAACAATTGGCGGAAATAACATCGATTCTGAGCGCTTCAAGCGTCACGACCGCAGCCTCGGGCGGGGTTCCGAATACGGTAAGACCGTTCTCATCATAGGTGAGGCTGGCGATAACGGGAAGTTTGGTATTCTGTTTTACCGCGATCACGGCGGCGCGCATCTCTTGTAAATCCGAGATGGTCTCGATCGACACACAGTCGGCGCCGGCTTGCTCCATGGCTTTGGCCTGTTCGGCAAAGGTTGAAACCGCTTCATCAAACGCGACCTCGCCCATGGGACGGAGGAACTTGCCCAGCGGTCCGATCGAGCCGCAGACGAATGCTTTTCCCTGCGCGGCTTCTTTGGCCAGGGCGACCGCTTTTTTATTTATTTCTGCGACCTTATCCTGCGCTAGGTAATCGGCGAGCTTTATCCGGTTGGCGCCGAACGTGCAGGTCTCGATGATATCGGCGCCGGCATCTATGTAAGACCGGTGAATGGACTTGATAAGGTCCGGCCTTTTTAAGACCTGGAGGTCAAACCCTTCTTCCGGCCGCACGCCCGCGTTCATGAGGAGCGTTCCCATGGCGCCGTCCACGACCAGGATCCGGGCTTTTAATTCGTCGAGGAATCTGTTCATAATAGAATTATAACATGGCTATAGAAGTATTTTTATCGGAAATGTTCCCGGGGTCAGGCCCGGCCGAACATCCCTTTCATCCGCAGCGCCACGTTGACCAGCGAGATCATCACCGGCACCTCCACTAGCGGCCCGATCACCGCGGCGAAAGCCATTCCCGAACCGATCCCGAATACCGCGACGGCGACCGCGATCGCCAGCTCAAAATTATTGCTGGCCGCGGTGAAAGAAAGGGTGGCGGTTTTTTTATAATTGGCGCCGACCGCGCGACCCATCAAAAAGCTAATCAGGAACATGACCACGAAATAGATCAGCAGGGGGATCGCGATCCTTAAGACATCCATCGGGATCGTGACAATCAGGTTCCCTTTTAAGCTGAACATGACGACGATCGTGAACAGCAGAGCGATCAGGGTCAGCGGACTGATCTTATGGATAAAACCTCTATACCACTCCGGCCCATAGATTTTCAGCAGAAAAAATCTGGTTAAGAAACCAGCGAGGAACGGAATGCCGAGATAAATGAAGACGCTTTGGGCGATCTGAACCATGCTGATGTTGACCGCCAAGCCGGTGAGGCCGAACAGGGGAGGCAGAACGGTTATAAAGACCCAGGCGTAGACGCTGTAAAAGAGGACCTGAAAGATGCTGTTGAATGCGACCAGTCCGGCGGCATATTCGGTATCACCTTCGGCGAGATCGTTCCAGACAATGACCATGGCGATACAGCGGGCGATGCCGATCAGGATAAGTCCGATCATGTATTCGGGGTATGCGCGGAGGAAAGTAATCGCCAGCAGGAACATGAGGACGGGGCCGATCAACCAGTTCTGGACCAGCGACAGACCGAGCACTTTGACATCGCGAAACACATCGCCCAATTCTTCATATTTAACTTTGGCCAGGGGAGGGTACATCATTAGAATTAGGCCGATGGCGATCGGGATATTTGTCGTGCCGACTTGGAAGCGGTTGATAAACGCTTGTGTCCCGGGAATAAAAAATCCGATCACGATCCCCGCGGCCATGGCGAGGAATATCCAGAGGGTCAGGAAACGGTCGAGGAACGAAAGTTTTTTAGGCATTGCTGTTTTAAATTATAGCCGAAAAAAAGTATATTTCCCAGCCCGAAGGAAGCGTCAAGCCGGTCCCCGGCGTGCGCTGGGCCGAAATAACGCAAGTCATTGACACTATAGGATTGCAGTGGCAAAATAAGAGGCCATGATCAAAAGAGCATTATATATATTCCTATTCATGCTGTTCGCTTCTTCATCCGTTCTTGCGCACCAGCCGGTCATTGTGGGCAAAGGGACAGTGGACGTCCGCGCTCCCGAGATCTCGCGCGCTTTTTATGACGAACTTAACGGCCGCGCGCGTTCGTATTTCATAAGCTCGGATAAAGCATTTGATCTCTATCTTAACCTGCTCGTCCCCAAGAACACGAACGCGAACGGCCGCTATTCGGCGCGGGTGTACCGTTTGGTGGACGGCCGCAGGCAGTTATTGGCTGACGTCAAGTCGGATTCCGTGAAGTGGAGCGAGTTTTTCGAGCCGTTCGGCGGCGATACTTACGTGAAAGGGCCGGAGTACAGGCGAAATGTCCCGGCCGGCAGGTATGAGATCGAAGTTTACAGTGCGGATAACCGCGGCAAATATGTCCTGGCGGTAGGAGAAAAGGAATCTTTCGGCCCAAAGGAGATCGCGCAGGTATATATCAATGTTCCGATTTTAAAAGCTACGTTCTTCGGCACCTCGCCGCTTACTTTTCTGGCCACTCCCTTTGGGATCACGCTCATAATAATCGTGGTGATAGCCGGAGCGGTTGGGTATATTTTCATTCGCCGCAGATAGTTCGATCGGGCTTATAAATCACATGTGCAGGAGTTCAAGCACCTTGTACATGATCACGGACGGCCAGAACAGAGCTTTCAGCAAGCCGAGCAAACCGCCAAGAAAAGAAGTCGCGTGCTGGATGTAATAGACCGCCGCGCCGAGAAAAGATAAACCGTATATTCCGCCGAAAAATCCGTTGTTTTTCAT
>CAIYXV010000065.1 GCA_903930225.1 uncultured bacterium
ATCCACTGGGTCCATTTGTAATATTCCGGCTTGCTGGTATTGACCTCACGGCTCCAATCGTATGAGATGCCGAGGCGCATCAGCTGTATTTTCATCCGCTCGATGCAGCGGTCGGTCCACGGCTCCGGATGGGTGTTGTTCTTGATGGCGGCGTTCTCGGCCGGCATGCCGAACGCGTCCCAGCCAATGGGGTGCAGAACGGAAAAGCCCTGCATCCGTTTATAGCGGGCAATTACATCGCCGATGGCGTAGTTGCGGACATGCCCCATGTGGAGGTTCCCGGAAGGATAAGGGAACATCACCAGGTCATAATATTTCGGTTTGTTCTCGGAATCGGACACGCAAAAGAGGCCTTTCGCCTCCCATTCTGCTTGCCACTTCGGTTCGATCAGAGAAGGATTGTATTCGGTCATCTGCTCTTCTTTCTCCCCTTCTTCTCCCGCTCTTCTCCTCCCGTTTCCTTGGTCGACGATTCAGGCATGGCGGTAGTCGGAGATTTGGTCGCGGTCTCGACCTTTTTGTTCTTGATCTCCACCTTGCCGGTCTTCTCAAATACCAATTTACCGTCGACGACCTTCGCCGTTACCTCATCACCGGCCTTGAACTTGCCCTCAATGATCTCGTTGCTCAAAGGATTCTCGATGAAGCGCTGGACCGCCCGGCGAAGCGGACGGGCCCCGTACTTCGGTTCGTATCCTTCCTTCACGATCAGCTGCTCCGCATCTTCGCCCGCCACCAGTTTCATGTCGTGGCCTTCCATCTGCTTCTGCACGTCGGCGATCATCAGCCCGGAGATCTTTTTAAGCTCCGCATCGGTGAGCGGGTGGAAGACGATGATCTCATCCACCCGGTTTAAGAACTCCGGACGGAATCCCTTCTTCATCTCGTCCATTACCGTCTTCTTCATCTGTTCGTAGGTCGCTTCCCGGTCGTCCTTGGCCATGAACCCGATCGCCCCCTGCTGGACGATCATCCGCTGGCCTACGTTGGTGGTCATGATCACGACCGTGTTCTTGAAATCGACCACGTGCCCCTTGGAATCGGTCAAACGCCCGTCCTCCAGTACTTGTAGAAGAATATTGAAAACGTCGGGATGCGCTTTTTCGATCTCATCGAACAGGATCACGGAATACGGCTTGCGGCGGACCGCTTCGGTCAGGGTCCCTCCCTCTTCGTATCCCACGTATCCGGGAGGCGCTCCCACCATTCTCGACACCGTGTGCTTTTCCATGTATTCCGACATGTCGATGCGGACCATCGCGTCCATCGTGCCGAACAAAAATTCAGCCAGCCGCCGCGCGACCTCGGTCTTTCCCACCCCGGTCGGCCCGGCAAAAATAAACGACCCCACCGGCCGTTCGGGGGCCTTGAGCCCGGCTCGGCCTCTGCGGATCGCCTGCGCAATGGCAGTGACCGCCTCTTCCTGGCCGATCACCCGCTTGTGGAGCGTCTCTTCCATCTTCAGGAGCTTTTCGGATTCGGCGGTAGATAATTTTACCACCGGGATCCCGGTCCAGTCGGAAACGACCTCCGCGATGTCATCTTCCGTTACCACCGCCGCCGCCTCGCCCTTACTCCGCTCCATCTTCCATTTGTCGTCGGCCTCTTTTACTTTTTTCTCAAGGTCGGCGATCTGGTCGCGAAGCGCCGCCGCCTTTTCGTATTTCTGGGTGGTGGTGGCCTCCTCTTTTTCTTTCTTGACATTGGCCAGCGCCGACTGCAGGTTTCTAAGCTCCCTGGGAGCGGAGATCAGCCGCAGACGAACCTTGGCCATCGCTTCGTCCATGACGTCGATCGCTTTATCGGGCAGGAACCGGTCGGAGATGTAGCGGCTGGAAAGAGAGACCGCCTCGGAGATCGCGGCATCGGGAATTTTTACGCGATGGTGCGCCTCGTAGCGGTCGCGGAGCCCTTTTAAGATCTCGATCGTCAGTTCCTGGTTCGGCTCTGACACCATCACCGGCTGGAACCGGCGCTCCAGCGCCGCGTCCTTTTCGATGTTCTTGCGGTATTCGTCCACCGTGGTCGCGCCGATCACCTGCAGTTCGCCGCGCGCCAGCGCCGGCTTGAGCATGTTGGCGGCATCGATCGCGCCCTCGGCCGCTCCCGCGCCGACCAGCGTGTGCATCTCGTCAATGAACAATATGACATGCCGTTTCTTGCTCAAGATCTCGTCCAGTACTTTCTTGACCCGCGACTCGAACTCGCCGCGGTACTTGGTGCCGGCGACCATGCCGCCCAGATCAAGCGAGATCACCTGTTTGTCTTTCAGCAATTCCGGAATATCGCCTTTGATGATCCTCTGCGCCAGCCCCTCGACAATGGCGGTCTTTCCGACGCCGGGATCGCCCAGCAAAGCCGGCTTGTTCTTGGTCCGGCGGGAAAGGATGCGGATAACGCGGTCGATCTCCTTATCGCGGTCGATCACCGGATCCAGCCGGCCTTCTTTCGCGTCCGCGGTCAGGTCGCGGCCGAACTGGGTGAGCGCGGGTTTTCTCGGCTGCTGCGCTATCGCGCCCGGCATTCCGAACGCCCCCATGCCCGGAAATCCGCCGCCAAACATCTCTTCGGGCCCGCCTTCTTCCTCTTCCGGGCCGAATTCCGGAGGGGAATTATCCGGCGGCGGCGGCTGCAATTTTTCCACTTCGGACATTATTTGCTTTACGACTCTTTCAAAAGTTATTTTCCGCTTGTGCAGGGACTGCGCCGCGATCGATTCTCCTTCCCGGATGATCCCGAGCAGGATGTGCTCGGAACCGACGTAATTGAATCCCATTTCGCGCGCGGCGTTATATGCCAGCTCCAGCACCTTCTTCGCGCGCGGCGAGAGGGTGATCTCTTTAATTGATTTCTCGCCTCTTCCGATCAACGATTCGACATCTGAAAAAAGTTCGACCAGATTGACGCCCAGCGCGGTAAGCACCTGGTAAGCAACGCCCTCTTCTTTTATGAGGCCAAGCAAAAGGTGTTCGGCGGTCAGGTGGTCGTGGGACAAGCGCATCGCCTCCTCATTGGCCAGGTGGATCGTCTTTTGCGCCGATTCCGAGAAGTAATCATAGATCCGGTCGGTCGGCCGCCGCTTGAACAGCGAGGCAAAAATATCCGGTATTTCGAAGAATCCCGGGAATCCCATCTCGGTCGGCATAAAGCCGAGCTTTTCCGCGCAGGAGGCGCAGAGATGCCTTACGATCTTCTTGCCGTTAACGATCCGGGTGACATGAACGGTCGCGGGATTGATTTGGCATTCGTCGCAGATCATGGCCATAAATTATGATTCTCCTTTTTTTATTGTCAGGCGCTTGCCTTTTTCTTCGGTTGAGATCCGCGGCAATTTTATCTTTAAGACCCCGTTCTTGAATGTCGCTTCCGCCCGGTCGGGATCGATCTCGGACGGTAAAGGGATGGAGCGGAAGAACTTGCCAAAACTCCGCTCCTTATGGATATAACCGGCTTCCTTGTCTTCGAGATCTTTCATTTCCTGACGTTCGCCCGAGATCTCGACCGAATCGGCCGATACTTCAAGCTGAATGTCATTCTCGCTCATGCCCGGCAGCTCCGCGGTCACCAGGACCTCGGTTTTCGTTTCTTCCACATCCACCGCCGGATACCACTGCCCCATCCCCATTTCCTTGGCCAGCCTGCCCGTCTGGAACGGCGCGAGCGAAAAGATCTCGAATATCTTCTTTCGTGCTTCCCCCATGTCGCCCCAGAGATCTCCGCCGGGCATCATATCCTTTGCCATAAACGATCCCCCCTTTTTATTATATTATCACTCCAGCATTTCATCAATGAATCGTTCAAGCCTGATGTGGAACTTATTCGCCGCCTTGAACAGCGCCCTCACGCCCGACAGATTGAGGCTTAGCTCATCCATCAGCTCACAGATCTTTTTGATTGTCTCTATGTCATCCTGTGAATAGTAGCGGATGTTGTTGCGGCGGTGGGGATGGACCAGCCCCTCTTCCTCATATATGCGCAGTGTGCGCGGATGGCAGTCCAGCATCTCTGCCGCCACCGAGATGGTAAAAAGAGGTTTTCTGCGTTCAAACATCATGAACATGGATATAGCATATAACTTGACAATGGTTTTGTCAAGTATATAAAGAACGGCGGTCTAGCAAGCCATGTTTCCTTCCGGCGCTTTCTTGATTATAAAGGCAGCTCGATGTAGGACAGGCGAAATTCAGATATTTTCATGGAAGCACCCATGGCGCCGAAGACAGAGTGCACATAGATCCCGATCTCTGTGTTTTTAGGAACTTTGATCGGGATCGGGAAGGTCTTATCAAAAGGTTTATATGCCAGCGCTTGATTTAAGGCATTGTAGTTATGGTGGCTGGAAAAGAATGCCTTTTGCGTGCCGCCGGACCCGCCGATCTTTAAGGTTACCTCAAATGTAGTATTGCTGTCTCCTCCAAGATAGGTCTCCATTTGAACATTCGTGAGGATGACGTCTTTATTCGACGGGGTGGTGAACAAAGTGTAATATGAGTTGTTTGTTACCAGATTGATAATGGCCGATTCTTTAACTTCATTTGTGGTATACGCCGGATCGACCTCGATCCACTGCGTGCCGTCATGATAATTGAGACGGTTGGTCGAACTGTCAAAATATATTTTCCCCGCCGCGGCTGGCGGGGCGGATCTGGCGGCCAGTTTGATATCGCCGTTGACCTCAAGAGTAGAAACGGGAGCGGTCGCCCCGATGCCGACCTTCCCATCAAAATAATTTTTCGGTCCTGTCGAATACAATGCATAGCCCGAACTGCTCGGATTTTCCGCATAAACCCCGTACGTATTTGTTCCTGAAGCGCTAGTCGCCCTCCCGTAAACCCCCCGGGCGCTATCCGCGCCTGCAGATTCTCCTATTACTCCATAGCCTCCGTTATTTCGGCTTATTCCATACATTCCAATCGTGCCCTCCGCATAGACGCCACGACCCGCAGGTGAACTTTCACAATTAAAATGCCCTCCATAAACAATGCCTGTTGTTGCATGATTTACCCCATAAACTCCCGCGCTATATGCTGAAGCACCTTCGCATTCAAAGGAACCACCGGCAATGCTTGCGCCATCGGCAATACCGTAAACACCCACTCCGCCAGGTATGTCACTTGCGTAACCATAAACACCGGTAGCCCCGTTACCTTCAACGCCAATGCCTAATGGCGAGCTACCCCAAACCCCAGTTCCATAGTCCCCATTAGATTCCCCATGCACTCCCATTGGTCCCATTCCATGAACCCCGACTCCTCCCTCTCCCATCACATTGGGCGATTTTGCATCAATTCCATATGAACGACCTTGCGCATAGATCCCGGTTCCATATTGTGCTGATGAGTAAGCGGACACCGCAGTTAATAGCGCGCCCGACTTCACTTCCAGTTTACTTGAGGGCTCCGCTGTCCCGATGCCGACTTTACCAGACGAATCAAAGGAGTCTAAGGTTACGCCTGCTGAATTCCTGATGATCATTTTGCTTGTGCCGTTGCTATTGTCCAGCTTCACTTCCACATTCGCCGCGATTGAAATTCCTGACAAAATCAGTATCAAACCCATGACTACCAGCGATTTTTTCATAATTGCCACTCCTTACGATCGAGAATGACGCTTCTTATAAGCATTTTAGTCGACCGGAAGCGAAAAGTACAGGATATTTTTCAAATTAAATGATCAGTTCACTTAAAGTCCACAAGTCATCGATCAGGAAATCGGGGCGTTCGGCAACCAGTTTTTCCCTG
>CAIYXV010000066.1 GCA_903930225.1 uncultured bacterium
ACCGTCGACCAGTTCCCTGCCTCATCCATGAATCGGATAAAAACGGTCCGGGGTCCGTCACTGCCCGGCAAAAGGCTCCACGCCCTATTGTCCGCAAGATCTTCCGCAGGTACTGAGGCAAAATCAGCTCCATTGCATAATTTCATCGAAACAACGTTGCCCGACTCATCGCTGGCGTGAATGGTCAAATTTGTTCCCGTCTTGTCGGTGAACCTTGCCGCGTTATTGATCAGGATCGAACCCGTCGGAGGAGTTGTGTCAACAATAACATCACAAACTAAATTCGATGACGCGGGATTGCCAAAAAGGTCGCGCGCGGTTATGATGAATTTATATTTGCCATCCGGAACGACCGCGCCATTTTGATCTTTTCCGTCCCAGGCCACCTGAAAAGTCCCCGCATCCCTTTCACCATCATCGCTGAGGCCCGGAATGAGCGTTCTCATAAGTTTCCCGTTGTAAGACCGTACTTCGACCGAGACATATCCTAAAGGAGAAAGTGAGGGCCCGGTCGGAGATCTGCCTAAATTGAAAGCGACAGTTGTTGAGGGGACCGCAAGAGGAGAAAAATGCCCGGGGTTGACCTGAAAGCCGGCCGGTTCGCCAAGCGTGAGGACCATTCTCTTCACAATGACATGCCCGTATGAAACAGTTTCATTGCCCGCCTCATCGGTCGCCCTTATCTTAAAAGTATATTTACCCTCATCCGCCAGCCCATCGCTATTAAGATCCCCCAAAGGGTTATCGACCGCTCCGTTCCAGCTTATCCCGCCGGGGGGCAGGGTCCGGATGATATTGCCTTTCGAGTTGATTATTCTTATCGGGTCCAGAAAATAGGTCGAATTCGGATCGGACACCGAAAAATCAAAAAAAGCGGTTTCAAGCGCGTTAGGCATAAAAGGATCGGGAGTCGCCCCGTTTATTGAGATCACAGGGCCGTTCGAATCCACTATTACATTATTAGAATATGAAATCACTTCATTGCCGTCCGGATCTTTTGCAGTAAGTCTGACCTGATATACTCCGTCCCCCACATTGCCACCTATTTGATTATTTTCTCCGCGCCAAACGTGCGTGTAGCTTCCGCGGGACACTGAATTGGCAAATCCATATACTTTTGAGCCGGATTGATCGTATATATCTATCCAAACCTCAGCGTTGCCGTTAAGCAGGTCGGAATAATCGAGGTTATAATGGATCGTCGTGCTCCCGCCTTTATTCGGAGCAAAAATAGCCGGTTCCAAATACGCGTAAACGTTCGGATTTTGCGCGATGTTTATACTTCCTTCAGCTCTGGCCTGATCGCCCCGGCTGTCGGTGGCCGTTATTTCAAAAATATATTCTCCGCCGTCGGCGTAACCGTCACCGTCAGCATCACCGACGCCTCCGGCAGAATCAACATCTCCATACCAGATCTCGGAATAATTCCCGGGGATGGTGATCTCGTCCCTCACGAGTTTCTTGACCGTTCCGCGCGAGGCATTCAAAATATTCACACTTACCCGGATGTCCCCGACACCGCCTGATAACGCGTAGCCGATCCTCGCGAACGAATTCGACCGTCCGCTTTTCGGATTGATGATATTCGGGCTCGCATACGCGCCAAAGATCCCCGGCGGCACGGACCTTGCGGCCACCGACGCGTCAGCGATCCTAACATTGGCCGCCTTATCTTTCGCGGTGATCCTGATGCTGTAGTTACCGTCACTGACTATTGTATTATCGGAGTTTGTTCCGTCCCACGAAAACGAATAATATCCCGGTGAAGCTATTTTGGGATCGGCCAGGCCCTTTACGATCGAGCCGCTGGTATTTACAACTTCAACCTTCAGGTCGGCGACCTCCGATAAATAAAAACTGACGGCTGTGGATCCTTTCCCTTGAGGGGAGAACTCTTTTGGAACGACATTGAGCTGAAGTATCGAAGGAGGAGTGCTGTCGATCTTCACAATATCTTCAACTGTGGCTGATCCGCTTCCGTTGATCTTTTTAGCTTCTACTATAAAAGCAAAATTGCCGTCGGGCTCAAATGATCCGGAGCTGTTCCTACCGTCCCAAACGACGGAATGGGGCCCCGAGGCCTGATCCGAACCGCCTGATATTGTATTGATCAAACCGCCGTCCGAGCCATAAACATTAATGATGACTAAGGCTTCTTCCGGAATGGAATAATGCAAACTGGTCTTATTGATCTCGCTTTTGGTCGAAAAAACATCGGGCTCGGCATAGACCCCGTTCACAAAAGGCGCTTCCAGATCAACTTTTATCTTTCCGCTCCGGGGATCGGAAAAATTCCCGGCAAGGTCCTCAAGGGTTGCAATATATGTATAGGTCCCGCCGAAAACCTGATTACGGTCGCCTTTCCCGTCCCATTTGAATTCAAAGGCCTCGCTCGAACCGTCGGATATTTCCAATACCTCGGAATAGGACCTGTAAACACCGCCCTTCGGACCGATAAAAGAGATCGTGAAAACCGCGGGCTCGGACGGATAATATTTAAGAACGGACCCTGATGCGGGCGTGATGACCTCTCCGGTCAGATCAAAAATAACGAACGACGGTTTTATATTGTCTACAACGACGTAATTCATCTCCGAGATCTTATCGCTGGTGGCCGATTCCAGCTGAAGAAGAAGGCTGCAGGTTTCGGAGGTGATGGATCCGCCGTTTTCCCGCTTCCCGTCCCAGATAAAACTCTCGTCTCCCCCCGCCTCCCCGCTTCCCAGAAGCTTCACCAGGCCGGCCTTGTCATCGTAAATGCTTAAGACCCTTTTACACGGCCCCTGAGAATCGATGCGTGAAGAGATCTTCGTTTCATCTTTTCTACCGTCGCCGTTCGGGGAAAAGGGATCGGGGTCGGCCGACAGATCAAGGACTATGGGCTGTCTCAAATGATGGTACATCCCCCACTCGGTCATCGACCTTTCATTGCCGACGTTCGAAATGTGTGAGCCCCAGTTCGAGAAAAAGATCGCGTTGCCGATATTCCCGGGAAAAATTA
>CAIYXV010000067.1 GCA_903930225.1 uncultured bacterium
ATTATAAATTCCAATATACTGACCTATTGACCAAAATGTCCGGACTTTTAACGCTTCGCGACCTCCTGGATCACGGCAAGGCCGAATTCTCTGATACGACCGCCTTTCAAATGAAAAGGGAAGGGGTCTATCAAAAATTCACTTTCAATGACGTTCACCGGATCGCTTCCAACTTGGCCGCGGAATTAAAAAGAACGGGGATTATGCCCGGCGACCGGGTCGCCTTACTTTCCGAGAACCGGCCGGAGTGGCCGATCGCCTATCTGTCAGTGGCGGCGATGGGCGCGGTGATCGTTCCGCTCGACGCCAAGCTCACCAAGCCGGAGATCGACCATCTTTATAACGACAGCGGCGCGAAACTGCTTTTGATCTCGCAGGAACTGCAGGATATGTATAAGTTTTCGGCGCGGTCGATGATCCTTGATAAGATAAATAGTCTGCCGGCGGGTGAACTACCGCAAAATGAGATCGATCCCGACAGCCTGGCGGCGATCATTTACACTTCGGGGACCACCGGCGCGCCTAAAGGGGTGATGCTGTCGCACTGGAATATAATGTCGAACGTGATCGACGTCATCTCTCTATTTGACCTCGGCCCGGGTGACAATTTTCTTTCAGTCCTTCCTCTTCACCATACTTTTGAGGCGACGGCGGGATTCATGGCTCCATATTCTCTCGGCGTCACCGTTACTTACGCTGAAAGCCTTAAATCATATAATCTACTGGCCAACATGCGGGAGACAAAGGTCACGGTCATCTGCGGCGTCCCGCTTCTTTATAATCTATTTTTACAGGGGATAATGAACGAAGTGGAAGACAAGGGCCCGATAGTCAGAGCGCTGTTCTCGGCCCTACTTATGCTCTCAAAGACGTTCCCGAATGAAATCTTCCGCCGCAGGATCTTCTCTATGATCCATAAAAAATTCGGCGGGCATATAAAATTCTTCGTTTCGGGAGGCGCGGCGATCGATAAAGACGTGATCCGGAGCTTCGCGCTTTTCGGCATCACCGTTCTCCAGGGATATGGACTTACCGAGTCTTCTCCGATCCTGACCTGCAATTCGCTGGCGCATAACCGCCCCGGCGCCGCCGGCCGGCCGCTCGCCAGGGTTGAGATCAAGCTGACCGAACGGGGAGAGATCATCGCCCGGGGGCCGAACATCATGCAAGGATATTACAAACGGCCCGATCTGACGGCAGAGGTTTTAAAAGACGACTGGCTTTACACCGGAGACGTTGGAACGATCGACGCGGACGGATATCTCTTTATCACGGGGAGAATAAAGGACGTGATCGTGACCGGCGCGGGGGTGAACGTGTATCCGGAAGAGATCGAGAGTTTTATCAATAAAATACCGGGAATAATGGAATCCTGCGTGCTTGGGATGAAAGTCGGAACCGGGATCAAAAAAGGGATGGAGGAGCCGTGGGCGGTGATCGTGCCCGACCTCAATTACTTCACAAAGCAGAAAAAGGGATCGGACTGGAAGTCCATCGAACAGCATCTTAAATGGGAGATCAAGAAGCTTAACGCCAAAATGACAGAGTACAAGCGCGTGGCAAGTGTTATAATACGAAAAATGGAACTGCCTAAAACCACCACCCGCAAGGTGCGCAGGTTTGAGGTCAGAAAGGAAGAAGGATTATGAATAATGATCTTGAGAAAGAGATCCGCGCGCTGGTGGCGAAAGTGATAAAGAAACCCGAAAGCCAGATTGGCCTGGATACGAACCTGTTCACCGATCTGGGGATCGATTCGCTGCTGGGGATCGAGATCTTTGCCGCACTTGACAAAAAATACAAGGTCGACGTCCCGGAATCAAAACTGCGAGAGGTCCAAACCCTGAAGGATATTATCCGGATCGTTGAGGAAGCCTTGTCTAACGGCAAGCACGGATGAAGTGACCGAAGACACTTCGGCCTACTGGCGTAAACTCCTGGGGGTCGACGAGCCGGTAAACCCGGCCGGTCTGGACAGTTTCCACTCTCCCTGCATCATCTTCCGTCCGCTATTATTCTTTCTTTTCGGGCTCGCATCCCGGTTCTTCTTTCCGTTAAAAGGACACGGCCTTGAGAACCTTCCCGCAGGCCCGGTCATGATCACTCCCAACCACGCAAGCTTTCTCGATTATCCGTGCGTCGCATATTTGATGGGAAAGCGTTCCTGGGATGTATACGCGATCGCGACCAAGAAGTATGTAGACAATCCGTTCGATAAATTTTTCATGCTTTGCGCCGCGCACGTGATCCGGATCGACGCGGAGGCGGATTTTTTTACCGCCCTGCGCGCGGCGGCGGGAGTCTTGCGCTCCGGCCATTCGGTGACGATATTCCCGGAGGGGACGCGGTCAAAGGACGGCGAGCTTCAGCCATTCAAGGTGGGGGTGGGGACGCTGGCGGTGGAGGCGAATGTGAAGATGGTCCCGGTCTATATCAAAGGGACAAAGGATATCCTGCCCCGGGGCGGCCGCTTTTTAAAAAGGGGAAAGGTGGAGGTCTATTTCGGCAAACCGATCGATCCCGCGCCGTTCATTGAAAAGAAAAAAGTGACGCCTGCGTATGACGTGTATAAGGAGATCACCGACGAGTTGAGGAACCGCGTGGCTGAACTTCGCGACCGATCTTCTAGTAAATAACCTTATTCAAGGGATATTCCACGATCCCTGACGCGCCCGCTCTTTTCAGGTTGGGGATCAGATCACGGACCGTGCGTTCAG
>CAIYXV010000068.1 GCA_903930225.1 uncultured bacterium
GAGGCGTTTTTGTCCGGCATGGAAATAACCATCCAGCAGTTCATGCTCATGAGCTTTATTAGCCATAAGGGATGCCCAAAAATGAAAGAACTGGCCGATGAGCTTAATGTGACGATGGGGAACATTACTTCCATGATCGACCGGCTGATCGAACACGGCTGCGTTTCACGGAAGGACGATCCCGATGACCGACGCGTGGTCCGCGTCTGTCTGACCGGCAAAGCGAAGGAACTTTTAAAGAAGGCGATCGAGAGGAGAAGGAAGAACATGACGCTGCTTTTGGACAACCTGACCGGTAATGACCGGAGCAGTTTGATAAGGATAATGGGAAAAATGGTAAAAGCTTTGGATCAAATGAAAGGGGAGATTGTGAAATGAATTTAAAAAGGGTCCTGACGATCGTTGGTGTCTTGATATTGTGCCTGGCAGTTTTTCGGATCTATTATAAGATCACGACCGGAAAAAAGATCCAGGAAACAAGGGTTATCCCGGTCATGGTTTCAATTCCTAAGATCGGCAGTATTGAATACCGGGTATCCCTTACCGGCGATGTAAAAGGCCAGAAGGAAGTGAACGTCCGGTCCGGGACCGCGGGCCGGGTCGCAGAAATATATGTCAATGAAGGCGATCATGTGCAAAAGGGCGATAAATTGCTTTCGTTCGCGTCCGGCCTTTCGGAGCAAAGCGATATTTACGAGGATCTGATCGTCCGCGCGCCGATCTCGGGCATCGTTGGCATGAAGCTGGTAAAAGAGGGCGACCAGATAGGCGGAGGGACGGGGTCTTCCAGCAATGTTTTCACATTATACGATATTGATAATGTTAAGATTTACGCCGATGTTTCGGAAAAAGATTATCCCTTTTTGCGCCGGGGGACCCCGGCCGAGATCGTGCTGGACGCTTTTCCTAATGAGATCTTCCGTGGCAGCGTGAACAATGTCCGGCCGGTCATCGATCCTTTAAGCCGGACCACGCAGGCGGAGGTAATCCTTCCCAATCCCGGCCACCGGATAAGACCGGGCATGTTCGGCAAGGTCGATCTTATTCTTAAGAAAAAGACGGGAGTGCCGATCATTCCGTTCGACGCCGTGATGGGGGAAACGGATAAATATGTTTTTGTTTCGCGGGACGGCGCGGCGGTAAAAAAACCGATCACGCTGGGAATGCAGCAGGATAACGATGTGGAAGTGACCTCGGGGCTTTCCGGGTCCGATAAAGTGATCGTGCTCGGACAGAGAGTGGTAAAAGAAGGCGCCAAGGTTGAGGAAGCAAAACCTTAAATGTTAAGCCATTTTGTAAAAAGGCCGCTTTTTACACTGTCGATCTTTTGCGTGCTGCTGTTGATCGGCCTCTACAGCCTGGGCCGTCTGCCGCTCGACTTTTTGCCCAACATCGAGATCCCTTCGCTGACCATTATTACCAGCTATCCGGGGGCGAGCGCGGAAGACATTGAGACCACGATCACCAAGGTGATAGAGGACGGGGTCGCCACGGTCCCCAACGTGGACAAGATCACCAGCACCAGCGCGGAAAATATCTCGACCGTCACGCTTTCGTTTAAATGGGGGACCAAGCTGGATGCCGCCTCGGCCGATGTTCGCGATAAGATGGACCAGATCCGGGGAAAACTGCCAAGGGACATCAATCTTCCCATTATATATAAGTTCGACACCTCCCAGATCCCGGTCCTAACGTTCGGAATCTCATCCGACCAGTCGTACAATCAACTATACGAGATCGCGGACAAACAGATCTCCCCCGCGCTCAAGCGCGTGGCCGGCGTGGGCACGGTCACCATTACGGGCGGGCTGGTCAGGCAGATCAATGTCGATATCGACCGGCAGAAGCTGGAGGCCTACCATCTTTCCATAAACCAGGTGAACCTGGCGCTCCAGGCGGCCAACCTAAACATGCCGGCGGGAAGCCTTAAATCCGGCGCGCTGGAATTCGGCATCCGCGTACCCGGTGAATTCAACAAGGTAGATGAGATCGGCAAAACCATCGTCGGCTCCTTTAACGGCAGCGATATTTATTTGTCCGATATCAGTACGGTCGTGGATTCTTATAAGGAACAGGACAACCTGACCGAAGTGGATAATAGGCCCGGCGTGACCATTCAGGTGCAAAAACAATCAGGCGCGAATACCGTACAGGTCGTCAGCGACATTAAAAAAGAGATAAATAGTTTGATACCCGACCTTCCGTCGGACATTAAATTCACTTATGTATCGGACACCTCGGAATCGATCGTCCGCCAGATCAGCGAACTGGCCAGGACGCTGGGCTGGTCGTTCCTGTTCGTCATGCTCACCGTCCTCTTTTTCTTAAGGAATGTCCGCGGCTCGATCATCGTCACGCTTGCCATGCCGTTCTCGATCCTGGCCGCTTTCATATATATGTTCTTTGCCGGCGCTTCGATCAATATCATTTCATTGGCTTCGATCATCATTTCGATCGGGGTGGTGGTGGACGATGCCATTGTGGTGCTGGAAAACATATACCGGCACCGGGAAAAGATGGGAGAAGGTCCGGAAGACGCTTCGATCAACGGAGCGGGGGAAGTGTCGGGCGCGGTGCTCGCGTCGACCACCACCAATCTGGTGATCTTTATCCCGATGCTTTTGGTCTCGGGTTTTATCGGCATATTTTTCAATCAGCTTTCGATCATAACCATAGTTGTCATCGGCATGTCATACATCACCGCGATGGCGCTTACTCCCATGCTCTGCTCGAAGATCCTCGAAGTAAAAAAGACGGGGGATCAAAAGAGCGGTCTGGCCAACCAGCTGTACAAGAGAAGCGAGGATCTTTTTACCGCCATTGAGAACGCTTACCGGCGTGTGCTCGAATGGGCGCTTGCTAACCGCCGGCGGGTGGTAGTGTCGCTTTCGATCTTTTTCTTCGTCAGCCTGGTCCTTTTCGGCTTTACCGGAACGGAATTTTTCCCGGAACAGGATACCGGCCTGGTCCAGGGTACCGTGACCATGCCTTCCGGCACGCGCTGGGACCAGACCGCCAGAACATTAAAGGAAGCGGAAACAAAGATCTTAAAACAGGTCCCCGAAACGGAATTCATAATGATCCAGGCGGGCGGAGGCGCCAGGATGAGCTTCGGCAAGTCGGGGCCCAATATCGGGAATGTTTATCTTAAGATTGTCCCGCTGAATAAGAGAAAACGGGACATAAAGCAGATCCAGCGCGCGGTGGCGGAGATAATTTACTCCCTGCCGGGGGTAAAGTCGGTCGATTTTGGCACGAGCGGCGCCAACTCGCTCGCCGGCGGAGGCAAGCCGGTGACGGTCGAGCTGTACGGCTCTGATTTTAATGATATCGACAAGGTCGTGGCCGTGCTTTTCCCGCAGATCGAAAAAGTCCCGGGAGTGGTCGACCCGACCGTTTCAAGGGAAAAATCCAACCCCGAATACGCGCTTTCCGTTGACCGCGAAAAAGCGGCGGCGC
Source organism: uncultured bacterium (assembly GCA_903930225.1). Classification (GTDB taxonomy): domain Bacteria; phylum Margulisbacteria; class WOR-1; order XYC2-FULL-46-14; family WPAF01; genus CAIYXV01. Next base: position 3,460 of record CAIYXV010000068.1, read on the forward strand.
TGGGGCTTACCATGTATGACATCGCCCTGGCGGCGCGCGGCAGCATTTACGGCACGATCGCCAGCGAATATCGGGAAGGCGGCGACCAGTACGATATCTTCACCCGGCTCAACGAAAAGGACCGCAAGAACGTCGAAAACATCAAGAACGTTTATGTTACCAACCGATTGGGGCAGAACATCACGCTTGGAAACATTTCCAAAGTGGAGATGCGGAATGGCCCGCAGAATATCGAGCACAAGAACCAGCAGAGGATCGTCAAGATCGAGGCCGACAACTTCGGGCGGCCGCTGGGAGATGTGATCGGTGACGTTCAGAAAATAATCAATAAGACCACTCTGCCGGGCAACGTGTCGGTCAAGATCACAGGCTCCGCCGAACAGATAAATGAAAGCTTCCGTTCGCTGACCATCTCGCTCCTGCTCGGATTGGCCTTGATCTATTTGGTAATGGTCGCGCAGTTCGAATCGCTGATCGATCCTTTTGTCATCATGTTCGCGGTGCCGTTCGCGCTGACCGGCGTGATCTGGGCGCTTTTTCTCACCGGATCGTCTTTTGGGGTCATGGCGTTCATCGGGCTGATCCTGGTGGCAGGAGTAGCGGTCAAGAACTCGATCGTTTTAGTCGACTACATCAACATTCTCCGCCATCGCGGAGAAGAGCTCAAGGAAGCCGTGCTCGAGGCCGGCCGGACCAGGCTGCGACCCATCCTTATGACCTCCTCGACCGCGATCCTGGCGCTGATGCCGATCGTGATCAGCCGCGGCGAGGGATCGGGCTTCTGGAAACCGATGGCGATCTCCGTGATCGGAGGGCTTTTGGTTTCCGCCACCATCAGCCTGGTATTTGTGCCGACGGTTTATTACATAATCGAGCTTTGGATGGCGCGAAGGGGAGAGCACAGATGAATAAAATCCGAAATCCGAACAAGGTTTGGATTATTTTATTTGTATTGATGATGTTAACAAATGGGGCGATGGCGCAGAGCCTTAATTTAGAAAACTGTGTGAGCATTGCATTGTCGCACAACCAGTCGGTTATTGACGCGCAGGAAAAGGTCAACGCGGCCAACGCGAAGCTGGGAGAATCGGTCAGTAACTTTCTGCCCAAGCTAAGCTTAAGCGCGAGCAAGGGATTGAATTACAACCAGCCGTCGAGCATCATCCTGCCCCAGCAGATGGGAGGAGGCAAGTTCTCAACCGGCCCGGACGAAGCGGCCGACATGACCAGTTATTCATTCAACCTTCAGCAGACGATCTTTGCCGGAGGAAAAGTGATCGAGGGCTGGCAGATCGCCGACGTCAGTTACCGGGCGCAGCAGGAAGATCTACGGAGGGTGAAGAACGAGACTGAACTTAATGTGACCTCGGCTTTTTACAATCTATTGAAAGCGCAAAAAGCGCTGGAGGTTATAAGCTCCTCCGCCGCCAACCTGAAGCGGAACGTGGAGGAAGCAAAGATCTATTTTGATTCAGGGATCGGAAGCGAGTTGGATTATTTGCGGGCGAAAACCCAGCTGGCCAATATTGGAATATACCGGATCCAGACGGAGAATGCGGTCAAGCTGGCGCGGCTTATGCTCAAGAACGTTCTCGGACAGAAGCTTCTTTCGGATGATTATAAACTGGAGGAAGCTTTGCCAGGGACAACCGAGCCGCTGGCGCTGTCTCAGGAACAGGTTTTGGAACTTGCTTATCAGAACCGGCCGGAGTGGCGGGCTTACGGGATGGCGATGGAGATCGCCGGAAAAGCGCTCAACCTTAACTATAGCGGGTTCCTGCCGAACATTGCCTACACTTATTCGATCGGCCGGACCAAAGCCGAGTATCCAACCGTTACCGCTTCAAACTACGAC
>CAIYXV010000069.1 GCA_903930225.1 uncultured bacterium
GGCGGATATTTTGATTATTCTCCCCGCGACATGGCAAGCTCGGTTAGAAAAGATATTGTGATCGCCCTCGGGGCGGTCGGTATGGAAGTGGAAATGTCGCATCACGAGGTCGGTCCCGGCCAGCACGAGATCGATGTCCGATACGCGGACGCTCTTACCGCGGCCGACAATGCGATAACTTTAAAATATACGATCAAGGCCATTGCCCAGCGTCACGATCTTTATGCTTCGTTCATGCCGAAGCCTCTCTACGGCCAGGCGGGAAGCGGAATGCACGTTCACCAGTCGCTGTTCGACAAGAAGGGGAAGAACGCCTTCTTTGATCCGACCGATAAGTATAAGCTCTCGGAACTGGCGTATCAGTTCATGGCCGGACAGCTTGAACATTCCAAGTCGCTGGCGGCGGTGGTCGCTCCTACCGTCAATTCCTACAAACGGCTGGTTTCCGGCTATGAAGCCCCGGTCTATATCTGCTGGGCGCAGATCAACCGGTCGGCCTTGATCAGGATCCCGCGCTACTCTCCCGGCCGCGAACAGGCAACCAGGATCGAACTGCGCTGTCCCGACCCCTCTTGCAATCCATATCTTGCTTTTTCGGCAATGTTAAAGGCGGGGATGGACGGAATAAAAAATAACACCAAACCGCCAAAGCCGGTGGAAGAGGACGTTTACGAGCTGGCGCCGTCGCGGCTTAAGGAGCTTAAGATCGATATGCTGCCGTTCTCGATCGCCCGGGCGATGGAAGAGCTTAAAAAAGATAAAGTTGTGCAGGAAGCGTTGGGCAAACACACGTATGAAAAGCTAGTTGAAGCCAAACTCGCCGAGTTTGACGACTACCGCATGCGGATCACGCCCTGGGAGATCGAAAAATATCTGGAGGCCTTCTAAAGTCAGGCGGATATTTGCCCGATCGTCCTATGAACAAGATAATAAAAAAAGAACAACTGGCCTATAACATACATCTTTTGGAAGTTGAAGCCCCGCTTATCGCCCGGGCGGCCAAGCCCGGCCAGTTCATAGTCATAAGGATAAACGAAAAAGGCGAGCGTGTGCCTTTGACCATCGCGGATAAGCACGCGGAAAACGGCACGATCGAGATAATATTCCAGGAAGCCGGCGCCTCGACCAAATTTTTAGCCTCATTAAAGGCCGGAGACCAAATAAACGACATATTAGGCCCGCTGGGGACGCCGGCGCATATTGAAAAAGTGGACACCGTGGTCGTGATCGGCGGAGGGGTGGGCATAGCCGAGATCTATCCGGCAATAAAGGCATATAAAAACGCGGGAAATAAGCTGGTGACCATTATCGGCGCCAGATCAAAAGACCTTCTATTAAAAGAATCAAAGATCAAAGAGGCCTCCGATGAACTGCATGTCACGACCGATGACGGCTCCGCCGGCAGAAAAGGATTTGTCTCCGATATTTTAAAAGAGATGATCGAGGGCGAAGAAAAAATAAGCCTGGTATACGCGGTCGGGCCGGTCCCGATGATGGAAGCGGTTTCGAACGTTACCAAAGCGGCAGCCATAAAGACCATCGTATCGCTTAACACCTTAATGCTTGACGCCACCGGCATGTGCGGGGTTTGTCGCATTACGGTCGGAGGCAAAATAAAATTCGCCTGCGTTGACGGGCCTGAATTTGACGCGCATCTGGTGGATTTTGCGGAGCTAAGATCCCGGCTCGCGACTTACAGGGATAAAGAGAAAGAAGCATTGGAGCATGTTTGTAGGTTGTTAGGTGGTTAGGCCTGTAGGTAGTTAGGGAAAAGGAAATGGCAGAAAAAATAGATAGACACAAAATGCCGGAGAGGCCGGCAAATGATCGTATAAAAGATTTTAATGAAGTAGCGCTGGGCTTTAGTTTGGATGAAGCGGTAGCTGAAGCAAAGCGCTGTATCCAGTGCAAAAATCCCAAGTGCGTCGGCGGCTGTCCGGTTGAGATAGATATCCCCGGATTTTTAAAATATCTGGCGGCGGGAGAGATCGAGGGCGCGATCAAGAAGATCAAAGAAAAAAACTCTTTGCCGGCGGTTTGCGGAAGGGTTTGCCCGCAGGAAGACCAGTGCGAAAAGGTCTGCATACTGGGGATAAAAGGGAAGCCGGTCGCGATCGGAGCGCTTGAAAGATTTGCGGCGGACTGGGAGAGGGAGCATAAAGCAAAGGCAGGGGATAAGGCGAAGGATAAAGACAAGGTGAAGGTCTCGGTGGTCGGTTCCGGCCCGGCAGGGCTTACCTGCGCGGGAGATCTGGCAAGAATGGGTTATTTGGTAACGATGTTCGAGTCCCTTCATCTTCCCGGCGGGGTTTTAAGCTATGGCATTCCCGAATTCCGCCTTCCAAAAGAGATCGTAAAGCTTGAAGTCGAGTTTGTAAAGTCGCTGGGCGTGGAACTTATGTGCAACGCGCTGATCGGCCGCACTTTGACGATCGATGAACTTTTTGAACAGGGATATAAAGCGATATTTATCGGTTCCGGCGCCGGGCTTCCCAACCAATTGGGCGTGCCGGGGGAAAATTCCCAGGGCGTTTATTTCGCCAATGAGTTCCTTTTTCGCGTTAACATGATGAAGGCCTATCAATTCCCGGAATATTTAACTCCGGTCTTGATGGGTAAAAAAGTGGCCGTATTCGGCGCGGGCAATGTCGCCATGGATGCCGCCCGCTGCGCCCTAAGACTGGGAGCGGACAAGGTTTCTATCCTTTATAGAAGATCGCGCGCCGAAATGCCCGCCCGAAAAGAAGAGATCTTAAGGGCCGAAGAAGAGGGGATTGAATTCGCCCTGCTGGTCGCGCCGACCGAAATAATTGCCGACGACAAGGGCAGGGTAAAACAAGTTGAGCTGCTTAAAATGGAGCTTGGCGAGCCGGATGCGTCTGGACGCCGGCGCCCCGTTCCGGTCGCCGGATCTGAATTCAAGCTGGACGTAGATATGGCGATCGTCGCGATCGGGAATTCCCCCAATCCGCTGATCCCCAGAGCCACCCCCGAATTAAAGACAGAAAAATGGGGAGGGGTAATCATCAATAATGAAACTGCGACCTCTATTCCGGGCGTATTTGCCGGCGGGGATATTGTCAGGGGCGCGGCGACCGTTATTTCCGCGATGGGGGATGGAAAAGCGGCGGCCAAATCGATCGACAACTACTTAAAAAGATAATAAAAAAAGCCCCCGGTCGATCCGGGGGCTTTTCTCTTTTAAACTGCTGACTGCTACACTATGCCGTGAGCAAGCATTGAACGGGCCACTTTTTCAAACCCGGCGATATTGGCGCCGACCACCAGATTCCCCGGCTGGCCGTATTCCTGCGACGACTTTTTAGCCTGCGCGTAAATACCTTTCATTATCCTCTCCAGGTATTTATCGACTTCTTCAAAGCTCCAGGAAAGCCGCTGGCTGTTTTGCGCCATTTCCAACCCGGAAGTGGCGACCCCGCCGGCGTTAGCCGCTTTGGCCGGGCCAAAGCCGACCTTATTCTTTAAAAATACCTTTA
>CAIYXV010000070.1 GCA_903930225.1 uncultured bacterium
AGATAAGAAATGCTCGGCGGGCGAGGGCATGGTTTCGGGCCTTGAGGACCATCTCTATCGCGCGGTGCTCAACCTGCTCGATAACGCCGTTAACTACACCGGCGAAGGCGGAAAGGTGATCGTTATCTGCTCTAAAAATGACGACCGGATCGAGATCACCGTTTCAGACAACGGGATCGGCATCCCGGCCGAACACCTCCCTCGGATATTCGAGAGATTTTATCGGGTCGACAAAGCGCGCTCGCGCGACCTGGGCGGCACCGGCCTGGGCCTAGCGATCGTTAAGCATGTTGCCAATATACACAACGGATCGGTCTCGGTTACAAGCGAAGAGAATAAAGGTTCGAGTTTCACCATTAATCTGCCCTCGGCTTAGTAAATAATTTACCTCCATTTAACATAGCCTTCATTTCCATTTAACCCTACTAAACGATAATTAGTCGTGAAGGAGGAGATCGTAAATGGAAAATATGGAGGTAAAGAACATGTTAAAAAAGACGACGATCATAGCGCTTCTGTTCCTGCTCTCGGCCTCGGCATTCGCACAGAAGACAGGTGAGAAAAAAACAAAGAGTACGGTCCCGGTAAAGAAGATTGTGAAAGCGGTAAAGCCGGTCAAAAGTAAAACGCCGATCAAAGCGGCGGTTAAAAAGGCCACGCCGGAAGTAAATGCCGCCTCAACGGAACAGGAGGATAAGTTTGCGGACCTAAAAGAAGATGTGAACAAGGCAATGGCTGACCTTAAGGGCCAGGTAGAAAAGGTAAAAGCCGATAACAGCGACGCCAAGGTAAGCGGCACTATTTTCTTCCGCTGGCAGAAATACACCCAGAACGGCGGGACTAACGTAAATAATTTCGACGTTGACCGCGCTTATGTTGACTTCAAGAAAAAGCTGGACGGCGGCGCGAACGCGCGCATTACACTGGATGTCGCGAGACTCGGGACTTCAACCACGATCGTAAAGGGGGCCCCGGGAGAAACGGTTACCGCCAACTCGAGCACCCAGCAGTTGTTTGATTTCCTAAAATACGCTTATGTGGAGATCCCGGTCGGCATTCCATCCTCTCTTCAGTTCGTTCCGTTCGAATTGAACGCAAAACTCGGCCTGCAGCAGACGGTGTGGATCGATTGGGCGGACAAGATACTTAATCTAAGGTACATCGCAAAGAGCTTTGTAGACAACGAAGGATTGATGTCCTCGGCCGATTTCGGCGTTGGCGCCTTCGGAAAAGTAACTCTGCCTTATCTTCCGGATATAGAGTATCAGGCTACCGCGTTGAACGGCACCGGCTACAAGGCGACAGAGACCAACAGCCAGAAGTCATTAGCGGTCAGGCTGAGCACTACGGCATATGACGCTGGAGACTTTGGCAAAATAGTAACCGGTGGATTTGCCAACGCGTCGGACGTTGATTCTTCACTTGCGATCACGAGCGGCAGCAGCAAGCTGGCCGGTGTACTGGTCGCTTATAAGCATGATCTTGGGACAGCGGATCTTGAATACATAAGGGGCAACAATAAGAACGGTTACAGCCTAGGCGGGGTTTGCGCGCTCGGCAATCTTATTAATTTTATGCCGGGGTTGGGAGTATTTGCCCGGGTAGACAGCTACGATCCCAATACGACCAAAAACAATGACCAGCTTGACCGGTCGTTCTACGGCGTAACTTATGATGTGAGCAAAGATGTAAAATTGGCGATGGACATGCAAAACGTTACCGGCGGATCGGCCGCGTCGACCAGCGCGGGAAAGACCACCAGTACTCTGTATCTGCACAGTATGGTTCAGTTATAAAGGAGGAATAAAATGTTAAAAAGAATCACGTTGCTATTTTTCGCGTTGATGCTTTTTGCGGGCATGGCCTGGGCGGTAGACCTTAACGGCGCGGGCGCCACTTTCCCGGCGCCGATCTATTCGAAGTGGTTTGACCAGTTCGAAAAAGAGACCGGGACCAGGGTCAATTATCAGGCGATCGGCTCCGGCGGCGGCATCCGGCAGTTTACCGCGGGGGTGGTCGACTTTGGCGCCACGGACGCTTTTATGACCCAAAAAGAAATGGAATCGGCGGGCGGGGACGTTCTGCACATCCCGACCGTCATGGGTTCGGTCGCGATTGTTTATAACTTGTCCGGAGTGGCCGGGATCAAGCTTGACGGAGATACGCTGGCCGGAATATATCTCGGAGATATCAGAAAATGGAACGACGAAAAGATCTCGGCTTTGAATCCCGGTAAAAATCTGCCGGACAAGGACATAACCGTTGTGCATCGTTCTGATGCCAGCGGTACGACCAGCATTTTTACCAATTACCTGGCCAAGGTAAGCACGGGCTGGGCGTCAAAAGTGGGAGCCGATAAATCGGTTTCCTGGCCGGTAGGAATAGGAGGCAAGGGGAACTTTGGCGTGGCCGGATCGGTAAAGCAGATTACAGGATCGATCGGATATGTTGAGCTCGCCTACGCGCTCGAGAACCAGATGACTTATGCCAGCATAAAGAACCGGTCGGGCAACTTTGTAGAGCCGGATATCAGCGCCACTTCTGCCGCGGCCGAAGGCGGGTTGAAAAAGATCCCGTCAGATTTTAGGATCGACATGACCAATATGCCCGGCGCTAAATCGTATCCAATCGTTGGTATGACCTGGCTTTTGGTGCACAAGAACCAAAAGGACAGCGTTAAAGGTCAGGCGTTAAAAGATATGCTTAAGTGGTGCATGGATAAGGGGCAGAAATACGCGGAAGGCCTGCACTACGCGCCTCTGCCGGACAAGATCATTGCGAAGGTTAAAAGTGCCATTGATTCGATTGAATAGCAATATTTCAGGGGATGCGATCTTCAGGGCGACGACATATGTTTTCGCCCTGATCATCCCTTTATTGCTGTTGGCGCTTTTCTTCAGTCTTTTACGCGGAGCGCTTCCCGCGATCATGCATTTCGGGCCAAAGTTTTTGATCGATATGAGCTGGGACCCGGTGCGGGAGACTTACGGTGCTTTGCCTTTTATTTACGGAACGGTAGCCTCGTCAGTACTGGCTTTGGTAGTCGCTGTGCCACTGGGGCTAGGCTGCGCAATCTATCTCTCAAATGCCGTCAGCCCACCTTCAAATATAAAAGGGATCATTTCCCAGATGATCGAACTGCTGGCCGCCATTCCCTCCATTATCTATGGATTGTGGGGAATATTTGTTCTGGGGCCGTTCCTTGCCGGATTTTTTGAGCCGCTGTTAAGCGCGACGCTCGGATTTTTACCTTTGTTCCAGGGAGCTTCTAACGGATTGGGTATGATGTCGGCCGGGATCATTCTGGCGATCATGATACTGCCGACGATCGCGGCGGTATCGAGAGAAGTGATCGACGCGGTGCCCACCGTCCTCAAGGAATCGGCGATCTCGATCGGCACTACCAAATGGGAAACGTTCATGCTGGCAGTCTGGGGACCATCAAAAGCGGGTATCATCGGCGCGGTGATACTGGGTCTGGGGCGCGCGCTGGGCGAAACCATGGCGGTGACCATGGTGATCGGCAACCGCCCAAGTATTTCGGCTTCGCTTTTTGCTCCCGCCTATACTCTGGCTTCGGTGATCGCGAACGAGTTCGCGGAAGCGACCAGCGACCTGTCGCTGTCCGCCTTAATCGAGCTGGGACTGGTGCTGCTTATCCTTACGGTCGCGGTAAACGGCCTGGCGAGAATACTGGTATGGAAAACAACAAGCAAAGCAACTTTATAAAACGCAAACTAAAGGAAAAAATATTCCTGGCCGCCATCTTTATTTTTTCATTGCTGGCGATCATCCCGTTATTTTTGATATTGGGATATGTTTTTATAAATGGGATCACGGCCGTTAACTGGCAGTTTTTCACGCAGCTGCCAACCCCGGTAGGCGAGCCCGGCGGCGGAATGGCCAACGCGATCGTGGGCACGCTTATAATTGTATTGATAGCGTGCGTGATCGGCCTGCCGATAGGGATACTGGGCGGGGTGTGGCTGGCGGAGCGGGGCAGGGGGAAGACCGGTTTTTTTATAAGGTACGCGGCCGACGTATTGTCGGGCATCCCTTCGATCGTGATCGGTATTTTCGCGTACACGCTGATCGTTTTTACCATGAAAAGATTCTCCGCGCTGGCCGGCGGGTTCGCGCTGGGAGTGATAATGATCCCGACCGTTACCCGGACCTCGGAAGAGCTGATAAAAATGGTGCCGACCTCGCTTCGCGAAGCGGGCCTGGCGCTAGGGGTGCCGGAGTGGAAGGTAAGCCTCAGGGTTGTTCTGCGGACGGCCTGGGGCGGGATCTTTACCGGAATAATGCTCGCGGTGGCGCGAATCAGTGGAGAGACCGCGCCGCTGATCTTTACCTCATTCAACAACCAGTTCTGGAGCTTTAGGCTCGACCAGCCGATGGCTTCGATGACGGTGCAGATCTACAATTACGCGATCTCCCCGTATGCCGACTGGCACCGGAAAGCCTGGGCGGGCTCCCTGGTGCTGGTAATGATCGTCCTCTGCATCACATTGATCTTTAAGCGGTTCTCAAAAAGGATAAATTATGGATAAAACAAAAAGACTGGAAATAAAAGACCTGGACGCCTGGTTTTTTGACAAGCAGGCGCTAAACAAGATCAATATGTATGTCCAGGAGAAGCAGGTGACCGCGATCATTGGCCCTTCCGGGTGCGGGAAATCGACTTTCATACGCTGTTTAAACCGGATGCATGAGACCGTTCAGGGGGCGAGGTCCGCGGGAACAATACTGCTCGACGGCGAAAATATAATGCGGATAGACCCGGTATTGGTGAGAAGAAGGATCGGGATGGTGTTCCAAAAGCCGACCCCTTTTCCGACTATGTCGATCTACGACAACGTGGCGGCGGGATTAAAGTTAAACGGAGTTAGTAACCGGAGCCAGCTGGACGAGATAGTTGAAAAAAGCCTGCGCCAGGCCGCGCTCTTTAACGAGGTAAAAGACAGTCTGCAAAAGCCGGGGGTGTCGCTTTCGGGCGGGCAGCAGCAGCGGCTTTGCATCGCCCGCGCGCTGGCGGTAAAGCCCGAGGTCATCTTGCTCGATGAGCCCTGTTCCGCACTCGACCCGATTTCGACCGGCAAGATCGAAGACCTGATCCATGAGCTGAAAAAGGATTTTACGATCGTGATCGTCACGCACAATATGCAGCAGGCGGCGCGGGTGGCGGACTTTACCGGGTTCTTTTTGCTGGGACAGATGATCGAGTTTGATATTACGACCAAGATATTTACCGCGCCCGAAGATAAAAGAACGGAAGGTTATATTACAGGGAGGTTTGGATAATGGAAGCATCAACATTCGATCAGGAGCTTGCCGACCTTAAGGCGACTATCTTGAAGATGGGAATACTGGTGCAGGAGCTGATATTTAAATCCGTGGAAGCGTTAAAGACGCGGGACCGGAATCTGGCGAAGTCAGTTATAAAAATGGACATGGAAGTTGATCGACTGGAGCTGGTGGTAGATGAAAAGTGCATCAACCTGATCGCGCTCCGTCAGCCCAAGGCAAGCGACTTGAGGTTTATCACCACCGGCATCCGCATCGCGACCGATCTTGAAAGGGTCGGGGACCTGGCCGAAGATATCGCGGAGCGGGCGATCGAACTTTCAGAACAGCCGCTGCTAAAACCCCTGATCGATATCCCGAGGATGGCAATACTAGCGGAGCAAGCGGTGGCGTACTCGCTCGATGCATTTGTGGGTCGTGACGTAAAAAAGGCAAAAGCGATCTGGCAGATCGAAAAAGAGGTCGATCACCTGCGCGATCTGGTGCATGATGAATTGCTCTCTATAATGAGCAAAGACCCTACTACGATCTCGCGCGCGATCCCCCTGCTTTTGGTGTCGCGGCACCTGGAGAGAATTTCCGACCACGCGACCAACATCGCGGAAGATGTGGTATATATGGTAGAAGCAAAGGTGGTGAAGCATGGCGGCGGAAAAGAAGAATAGGGTCTTGTTCGTTTGCGTCGAGAACTC
>CAIYXV010000071.1 GCA_903930225.1 uncultured bacterium
ATCGCCCGCCAGCTGGCTAAGCTCAACGTGGACGTGATCGAGGCCGGCTTTGCCATCGCCTCGACGGGCGACTTTGAATCGGTCAAAGCTATCGCCCAGCAAATAAAGGGGCCTTATATCTGCAGCCTGGCCCGGGCTAAAAAAGAGGATATCGACCGCGCCTGGGAAGCGGTCAAGCATTCCGACAAGCCGATGATCCATATTTTTCTGGCCACCTCTCCCATCCACATGGAGAAAAAACTGCGGATGACGCCGGACGCGGTCTACGAGACCGTGGTCAAAATGGTCAAGCACGCCAAGACGCTCTGCCCGAACATCGAATTCTCTCCCGAGGACGCCGGCCGGTCCGATCCGGAATTCCTCTATCGGGTCATCGGCGGGGCGATCGATGCCGGAGCGACCACGATCAATGTGCCGGACACGGTTGGCTACACCATGCCGTGGGAGTTCGGCGCGCTGATCGAAGGGATAATCCATAACGTCCGCCAGATCAAAGAAAAGAACATTATAATAAGCGTCCATTGCCACAACGACCTTGGTCTCGCCACCGCCAATTCGCTGGCCGCGGTGAGGGCTGGCGCGAGCCAGGTGGAATGCACGATCAACGGCATCGGCGAGCGGGCCGGCAACGCATCGCTCGAAGAAGTCGTGATGGCCATAAAGACGCGGAAGGACTTTTTTGACTGCGAAACCGCGATCAAGACAAATGAGATCTACAAGTCCAGCCGCCTGGTCTCGAACCTGACCGGCGTGCTGGTACAGCCGAACAAGGCGGTGGTCGGAGCCAACGCCTTCGCCCATGAAGCGGGCATCCATCAGGCGGGAGTGCTGCGCGCGCGGGAAACATACGAGATCATGAGCCCGCTCGATATCGGGCTGACCGAATCCAGCCTGGTGCTCGGAAAACATTCCGGAAGGCACGCCTTCGCCGACAAGCTGAAGAACATGGGCTACGAGCTGACCGAGGAAAATCTGGAAAAAGCCTTTAAAAGGTTCAAGGACCTGGCCGACAAGAAAAAAGACGTCGGCGACCGCGACCTTGAGATCATCGTCGCGGAAGAAGTGTACGAGGTGCCGGAAACCTACAAGATCGACAGCATCTCCATTAAGTCTGGCACGCACATCAAGCCTACCGCCGAGGTAAAACTTGAGCGCGGGGGGAAGATCGTCTCTGAGACCGCGGAAGGGACCGGGCCGGTCGACGCGGTATATAAAGCGATCGACCAGCTGACCAGGATCAAGGCCGGACTGGTGGATTATACCATCCAGGCCATTACCGGAGGGACCGACGCCCAGGGAGAGGTCGCGGTAAGGATAAAGGAGAACGACCGGATATTTGCCGGCCACGGGGCTTCGACCGACATCATCATCGCTTCTGCCAAGGCCTATCTTTCGGCCATCAACCGCCTGCTCTTCTCAAGAGCGGAAGATTCGGCCAAGGGATTGGACTGCTGACCGGTTACTGTTCGACCGTAATACAGGTAAGGGTCCGGGCCACGTATCCGGTAGACTGTATCCTTTTTACGATCAGTTCGCCCAGTGATTTGAGGTCCGGGGCCTCCACAAAGGCAATAATGTCATAAGGGCCGGTGACCAGATGCACCGTTTTCACGCCCTTTATTTCCTTTATCACAGACACCAATTCCAGGGCTTTGCCCGGTATGGCCTCGATCAGAATATAAGCGTTCGTTCCTGCCATTTAATCACCCCGATCGAATTATAGGTTCTTGCGCAAAATATTGTCAAGTAGTATAATAATTTCAGTAATGTGGACAAAAATCACTAATTATTTTCTGCGCGGACTGATCACGCTATTACCGCTTTTGGTCACGATCTGGCTGCTTTATTTCATGTTCAGTTTTCTTGACGGCATTCTGGGGAATGTGATCGCCCTTTTTATCGGCCATTCGCTTCCGGGCCTCGGGTTCCTCGTCACCATCGTTCTTATTTTGGTGACCGGCTATTTTGCCACCCACGTTTTCGGCACCAAGATCTTTCAGCTGGGAGAAGAGATCCTCTACCGCATACCGATCATCAAGGGGATCTATACCTCGGTCAAGCAGATAAACGATGTTCTTTTTCTCCAGAAGCACACCGATGATTTCCGCCGGTCGTGCCTGATCGAATACCCGCGCAAGGGGATCTATTCCCTCGGCTTTGTTACCTCCGATGCCGCGGAAGAGATCGAAAAAAAGGCCAAATCCAAGCTGATCAACGTTTTTATCCCCAACACCCCTACTCCGGCGACCGGTTTTCTGATCATGGTCCCGGCCCAGGAGGTACAGCTGCTTGATATGAAAACGGATGAAGCTTTTAGATACGTTGTTTCGGGCGGAGTGCTCAAGCCGGGAGTGCAAAATGAAACTCTATAAAACATGCAATAGATCACTGTCCGGCTTGCTGAATTCTAACCAATCATGGCAGCAACAAAGAAAGAAAGCCCAAGTATAGATTCACTTCATATTTACACCCGATCCTGCAAGGGTTGCGGTATCTGCGTCGCTTTCTGCCCCTATAAAGTGCTTGAACTGGACGATTACGGAATGCCCCGCATCGTTCATCCAGAAAATTGCAAACACTGCCTGATCTGCGATCTGCTCTGTCCGGATTTTGCCATAACCGGAATGAGAAAAAGGAAGCATAAATAATGAAGCTGATATCGGGGAATGAAGCGATCGCCCGGGGCGCGCTCGACGCGGGAGTAAGCTTCTTTTCCGCCTGCCCGATCACTCCAATCGTTGAACTGGCGGATATTCTGGCGGAAGAGATGCCTAAAAGGGGCGGAAAGTTCATTCAAATGGAGGACACAACTGCCGGCATGGGCGCCGTGGTCGGCGCTTCGGCGGTCGGGCTCAAGGCAATGACCGCGACTTCCGGTCCCGGTTTTTCGCATATCCAGGAGCTTATCGGGTACGCATCCATAAACCACATCCCGCTGGTCGCGGTGCAGGTCATGACCATGGGTCCCTCTACCGGACTGATAAACCTGCCCATGCAGGGAGACATCATGCAAGCCCGCTGGGGAGGCAATGGAGACTACCAGATAATAGTTCTCGTCCCTTCCTCACCCAAAGAAGCATATGAGTTGACGATAACCGCGTTCAATATGTCAGAAAAATACCGGCTTCCCGTGGTCATCCTGGTCGATCAGATGATCGCCAGCATGAGGGAGATCGTTGATTTCAGGGAAAACCCCAAGATCACACACCGCACTCCTCCCCGCCACCATTTTATCCTCTCCGGCCAGCCGGTCGGATCCGACGGTCTTCCCACACATGATCATAAGGAGATCAAAGACCTTAACTACCAGGCGATAAATAACTGGGACGCGATCGACCGCATCATCTCCCAATATGAAATGGATGACGCCAATGTGGCGATCATCAGCTACGGCATTACCGCCCGCGCCGCCAAAGCCGCGGTCAAGATCATGAGAGGGAAAAAGCAAAAAGTCGGTTTACTCAAGATCACAACCCTCTGGCCCTGGCCGCGCGATGAGATCCTAAAGATCGAGAAAAAGATCCATAAGGTAGTGGTCGCCGAGACCAACTGGGGACAGATGTTCAAGGGCCTCCGGGGAATGTGCCCGACCAATATCGACATCCGATCGGTGATCCGGCTGGACGGCAAGCTTTTAACACCAAAGGAAATAATTAATGGAATTACAGCCTAATCCGGTAATACAACGATATCTGCGCCCCGGGAAAAAGCATCCGATCTTTTTCTGCCCGGGCTGCGAGATCGGCATTATCATGGGAGCTCTCCTCCGCGCGCTCAACGCCTGCAATCTGCAAAAAGACGAAGTATTCCTGGTTTCCGGGGTCGGCTGCTCCGGCCGCATCCCGCTCTATATCGATACCTGCGCGATCCAGGCGCCGCATGGGATGGCGCTGACCATGGCGGCCGGGGTTAAACTTTCCAAGCCCCATCTCAAAGTGATCGCCATCCTGGGCGACGGCGACGGGCTTTCGATCGGAGGCAATGCTTTCCTGCACGCGGCAAGGCGCAACCTGGGGATCACAACGATCATGATCAACAGCTCTTCTATGGCTTTGAGCGGCGGACAGCCCTCCCCCACCACGCCTTTCGGCGCGGTCGCATCTTTTGCGCCTTATGGGAACCTTTCCCATCCGCTTGATATCTGCAAATTCGCGCAATCGATGAATGTCACCTTTGTCGGCCGGCAAACCGCCTATCACGCGCAAGAGCTGGCACATTTGATCGAAGAAGCGATCAAGCACAACGGTTTTTCAGTGGTTGAGGCCGCCATGATCTGCCATATGAGGCAGAAAAATGTCAGTCCGGTCAAAGCGCTTGAAAACTTGCGGGATAGCGCGATCCCGGTGGAAAAAGCAGGTAAATTAAGTCGGGAAAAATTGGAGGGTAAGATTATCACCGGCATTTTACACCGTGAGAGCCGGATTGAATTTACGGAGGAATATGAAAAGACCGTCAAAAAGATTCGAGATTAAGTTCGCGGGCGCGGACGGCCAGGGGATACCGCTGATCGCTGACATCCTGGCGGAAGCGGCTTTCGCGTTAAAATTCCGGGTGGTGGAATCTTATTTCCGCGAAACGGAGGTCAGGGGCGGCCTCTCAACCTGTGAGATCATCATTTGCGATTGCTGCGAGATCGATTATCCCAAGGCGCAGGATCTGGACGTGCTGGTCGCGCTTTCTCAGGAGGGATACGACGCCTCGATCGACGAGACCAGCAGAAAGACCAAACAGATAATTGATTCGCTCCATGTCGGCAAGATCGGGAGGATCTCCGAACTTTTCCTCCACCCGCTGACCAACCTTTCGTACGAAAAGGCCGGGAGCGAGGAATACGCTAACTTCGTGGCGCTGGGGCTGGCGGTAAAACTGATCAAGTTCATCAAGGACCGAACGATCCTCAATCTGATAAAAGAAAAGCTTCCCGCGGAACAGAGAGAAAAAGCGGCAAAGGCATTCAAGGAAGGGCTGAAACTTAGCTGATCGCCAGGATCTAAAAAAACCCACGAATTAATTCGTGGTTTTTTTTAGATTTTAGCCCCTGATCCCGATGTCTTCTCCACAATTGGAGCAAAAAGTACGATCCCGCAACCCCACCACCTCCGTTTTAAACCCTATCCTCTCGATCAATAGTTTTTTGCAGTTATGGCAATAAGTATTTTCTCCCTTGTGTCCGGGAACATTGCCGATATATACATACCGTAATCCTTCCTCGTACCCGATCATTTGCGCCCGTTCCAGTGTTTCGACCGGCGTGGGATAAAGGTCAGCGTACTCAAGATAAGGGATAAAACGGGTAACGTGCCACGGCGTACCGGGGCCCAGTTCTTTGACCATCCATTTCGCGATGCCCCGCAGCTGCGCCTCGTCATCGTTCATGGTCGGAATGATATTGGTAATGCATTCAACATGCATGTTCCATCTTTTTTTCGCGTGGATCGTCGCCTTAAGGACCGGGTCATAATCGGGCACCTTGGCCAGCTTTTTGTAAAATTCATTGGTGAATCCTTTAATGTCCACCCGAAAAGCGTCAAGGTATGGGCCGATCTCATCGAGCGCGGGGAGATTGACATAACCGTTCGTGACCCAGACCGTGTAGAGGCCCGCCGCCTTCGCAAGCTTCGCCCCGTCAAGAGAATACTCCAACCAGATCGAAGGTTCGTTATAGGTCCAGGCGATGCCACTTGAGCCTTCTTTTTTCGCGATCTCGATCAATTGCTCCGGCAGGATCAATTCGGAAGGGAGATTTTGCTTCGCGTAGACCGCGTGCGCGATCTGCCAGTTCTGGCAGTGGCCGCAGCGCATGTTGCAGCCGTAAGTGCCAACCGACAAGACTTTGGTGCCGGGATAAAAATGAAAAAGCGGCTTCTTTTCGATCGGATCATTGGCGATCGACGAAACCACACCGTAGATCAGGGTAAATAGTTTCCCGCCCTGATTTACCCGCACCCCGCAGTACCCCGCCCCGCCCTCCGCGATGCGGCAGTCGCGCGGACAAAGCAGGCAATGAACTTTTCCGCCGTCGATCTTTTCGTATAATAAAGCTTCTTTAAGTTCGCTCATGGCATCCGCATTTTATCACGAGACAATATATTCAGATACTGAAATTAATTTATTGATAATCGGATAATCATATGAGAAATAGATGGTCATTATCACGAAATATCTTAACAGCTGGATCAGGCTCCCCGGCGCGCTTAACGTTCTAAGGAATGTCCGGGAAGGGCGCGCGCTGTGGGAAGAAAAAGGGAAAACCGCTTTTGATTTTGTGACCAGGGCCAGCCTGGGCGCCGTTCCGATCTCGCTGAATGCTCAAATAAAAGCGGAATCGGCGCGGACCGAATTTGAGGACCTTGAACCAAGGTTTGCCATTAATCCCCTGCCGCCAATCCTGATCAAGCAGCTCAAGCCAGCGGATTCGATCAACGCTGCGGTCGCTCAATACCTGGAACTGGTCAAACAAGTGAAAGAAGGCAATAAAACGCTATAAATGGAATCGATCGCAAAACTGGCATCAAGCACATGGACCTATAACAACGCAAATGTCAGATCACTATATAAGGCGGTTGCTCAATCCTTACAGCTAAAGGGTGGAATAGCCCTTGATATCGGGGCGGGCCCGAACAATCTGCCGGCTTTAGGATTGCTGGATGCCGGCTTGGGCCTCGTGATCAAAATAGATAATGGTCCGATGTTATGCTTACATCCATCTATTCCAAAAGTGGCAAATTATAAAGCCGAAGCCAGCCGTTTGCCATTCAATAACAATTGTATTGATGCCGTTATATTTAACCAGAGCGTCTGGTTCATTGCAGGGGAACGGTATCCCGGAGATGCCAGATGGTTCGGCGAAGCCGCCAAGCAGGATGATGATCTGGCGCGTGTTTTCGGGGAAGTTCAAAGAGTCTTAAAACCTTCCGGCTGGGTCTTGATCAAGCCGGGCTCAATTATAGCAATTGGAACCCGGTCACTGGAAGGTCCATTAATTGATTCTTCGCTCAGAGGTTCAGGTTTTGAGATAGCCAGGACATATAGCATTATTGAATCTTTAAACCAAACAGAACAAACGATCCCAGTTTTTATAATTGCCCGAAAACCATAAGCATCTTTATCCTTTTACCACTCCCAGCGGCCGCATCCTCGCTACTTTTTTTGCCAGTCCGGCATTATGGACCACATCCACCACTTCCCGGACATCCTTGTAAGCTTCCGGCGCTTCCTCGACCAGGCCTTTCTTGCTCGCGGCCATGACGATTATTCCTTTTCTATCCAGTTCTTTGATCAGATCAGCGGTCGAGAATTTTCGCATCGCTTCCGCCCGGCTCATGAGCCGGCCCGCTCCGTGGCAGACCGAACCCCAAGTCTCTTCCATCGCTTTTTCACACCCGACCAGAATATACGAATACCTTCCCATATCCCCCGGTATCAATACCGGCTGTCCAACTTCCCGATAATCCTCTGGAATATCCGGATGGTTGGCAGGAAAAGCCCGGGTGGCGCCTTTCCGATGCACGCAGAGCATTTTTTCCTGGACCCTTGACCCTGGCCCCTTGACCCTATGCCTCTCCATCTTCGCAATATTATGAGTCACATCATAGATTAGCGAAATGCCGAGTTTTTCGGGCGACGCTCCCATCTCCTGCGCGAACGATTCCCTGGTCTGGTGCATCAGCATCTGCCGGTTGGCCCAGGCAAAGTTAGCGGCCGCCGCCATCGCCACATAATACCTTTTCCCTTCCGGGGAATTTATGGGCGCGCAGCAAAGCTGCCGGTCAGGCAATGAGATGTTATATTTTCGGATCGCCTCGTACATCACTTTGATGTAATCCGTGCAGACCTGATGTCCCAGTCCGCGCGAACCGGAATGGACCATAATCGTCACCTGATCCTTGAACAGCCCGAAAACGGCGGCGGTCTTTTCGTCATAGATCTCTTCCACTAGCTGGACCTCGAGAAAATGGTTGCCCGAGCCGAGCGTTCCCTGCTGGCTGGTGCCTCTTTCTTTGGCATGCGCGGAAACAAGTGAGGGATCGGCGCCGGGTAGCGCGCCGTGCTCTTCGGTATGCAAAATGTCGTTCGGCTCGCCATATCCATGGGCAACCGCCCATCCGGCGCCGTCGACCAGAAGCTTGTCTAAGTCCCTGACAGATAAAGAGAGAGGGCCTTCGGAGCCGACGCCGGAGGGAACATTCGATGCCAGCCGCGCGACAATATCTTTTATTTTTGGCTGAACTTCAGCAAAGGAAAGGTTTGTTCGCAGCAACCGAACCCCGCAGTTAATATCGTAACCCACGCCGCCGGGAGAAATAACTCCGTCATTTTCCGGATCGAACGCCGCCACTCCGCCGATCGGAAAACCGTACCCCAGATGGATATCGGGCATGGCGAGGGAATTGCCGACGATCCCGGGAAGGCAGGCCACGTTGGCGGCCTGAACATGCGCGTTATCAGAATAAATGTGAGGCATCATTTCCTCATTAGCGTAGATCACGGCGTCGGTGCGCATGCCGGGCATGAACGTTCGGGGTATCATGAAGCGGTAATCGTCCAGTTTTACAAATACATCTCTCCAGCCGGTCATGGCCAGATTATAACATAACCGATCGGGTCAAATTACATCCCCACGGAAAAATAGATCTGCCCCCCGCCGCCTGTATCGATCCCCATCGCGTAACCCACTTTTAGCGTAAAAGGAATGTATCCATAAAGATTGACGGTGTTCAAACTGATCTCCCCTCCCCAGCTCCGGTAGACCGGCGCGGAATCGAGTTTGCCGTAGGTCGCGCTCCCGCCTTCAAAAAACAGCGTCGCCCATAACCGGTCAAAAAAAGTAAGGCCGTAGCCCCATCCGCTCTCAATATATGAGATCGGTAAATTATATTCGATCGAAGCTTTCAGCATCTTGGTGCCGGTAAAACTCGCTCCGGGATATCCCCTCACCCCAAGACTGTTCCAGGTGTATCCCTGCTGAACGATCTGCTCGCCCCGGATGTAAGACGCCCAGCTTTTGAGCGCGATAGTGTTATGGGCGGGAAGCCCGATATATTTATTCGCCGTGACCGCGTAATTATTGAAAACATAATCGCTGCCAAGCTCTTTTGAGAAGAATCGCCCCTGAAACGTCAGATCGATCCCGTCCTCCGGCGCGACTGAATAACCGTACTGGCGGGCGCTGGAATAGCTCCACCCGACCATCGCGCCCCTGATGTCCCCCAGGCTCGGTTGCTGCGACAGTATCTCAAGGCTCGAAGCGTTACTTAAATTCTCATAAATATACCCGACCGTAAAGATCTGCCGGTCATATTCGTGGAATACCCGGTTGCCGATGAACGAACAGCTCAACGCGCCCCCGCGCTCCCGCTCCCAGTAGATATTGGAACCGTTATCCCAGGAATACGGCGCCACGGCGTCATAGAGGCCGACCATAAGCTGCGGCTGGAACTGGTTGTTCGCGTACAGGATCGAATATGACGAACGATTCACCGCCCAGTCGTAGCCGAACTGGACTTCCGCGTAATGCTGGCTTAGGGCATCGACCCCTCCGGTATAGATCAGCATATGGGTCCCGTTCTCGTCGCTGAAAGAATACGGAAGCCAGAACTTGGGGAAAAAGCTCGGCCAGGGATTGTAATCGTGGGTTTCAGTTTCGATCGTGGCCGGTTTAAAATTTTCCCGGCTGGCCGAGATCACGCCGGTCAGCTTATTGGTCTGCTCTTTCGCGATCTTTTCGTTCTTCGCTTCGGACGGATTGAGAACTTCCCTCCATTTTGCCGGATCATAATCCATTACCGCCAGGTCGTGCCCGCGCGACGAATAATTGATAAAAGCGATCCTTTTACCGTCAGGCGACACGTCTGGCATCATCGCCGCGCCGAGGACATTGGTGATCTTATAAAGTTTTCCGGTCCCGATCGCGCAGGCATAAAGATCGCATACCCCCGAGCCGTCCGCATCAAAGATAACGAATTTTCCGTCAGGCGAAAAGCAGGGATTGGCGGACAGGCCGTAAGATATCAGTCTTTGCTCTTTTAAGGTTTTAAGATCGATAAGATATATATCCTGATGGCCGCCCAAGGTCCATTTTGCGACCGCAAGTTTTGAGCCGTCGGGCGAAAAAGCCGGCGATAGGTACTGGACATCGGGCTCGTCTTTTCCGATCATCGAGGTCTGCATCGAACCAGGATTAAGCGACCACAGGGTCCGCTTTCCGCCGTCGTCTTTAACATAGACCAGGGTTCTGCCGTCCATAGATACCGCCGGGTCCGCCGCCCTTAATCCCTCGGTCAACTTCTTCACTCTGCCGTTATTGAGATCAAAAGTATAAAGGTCCTTATAAGTATAATAATTCCTGACGATATCCCCTTTTGAAAAATAGAGCGTCCCGTTCGCAATGCTCATCGAGTCGTCCAGCACGATCCCCTCGATCATTTTCTCGTCCCGACCGCCGTCCGGCTCGATCCGCCTGATCGATGGATATTCGTCCTGGTTGTTCTGTGAATAATAAATATATTGGGAGTCGGGGCTCCATTTTGGTTTGAGTATATAATATCCCCGGTCGGTCAATTGTCTGAACCTGGTAAGACCTTCTTTTCCCATCCGCTTTTTCTCTTCGGCATATTTTGTCTTCATGTGATCGATCCATTCGTTCCATAGGCTCGGCAGGCTTTTCCCATAAACGCGCTGGCAGAGCACGTCCATGCCTTCCCCGGCAAAAAAGTAATCCCCGTATTCCTGGCTCATCCTTATGATCTTGTCTTCCCCGTACTGGTCTGAAAGGTACTGCAGAAAGAACACGCCGTATAAATAACGCAGGCTTCCGCCCGGCCACTTCACGGTATCGACCGCGGCCTGGTCAAGCGTTTTCAGGTTGTCCTCAAGCACGTCCATGCGCATCATAGCTTCCCAGCGCGGGTCGTCACCCCTACCCCCGCCATACCCGTGCCGGGTCTCAAAATAGGTCGCCATCCCCTCGATCATAAAAGTGGGCATGACGCCGTTGGGAAAAGAAACCCGGCCAAAGAGCAATTTGAATAACTTCCCCGATCCCTCCACCGTATCCAGGTGAAGCACGTGCGTGTATTCGTGCAGGAAAACGTATTTTAGCCAGGTTTCGTACGCCGCCGGCCTCAAGTTTGATCCGATGTCGGCCATATAGAGCGTAACAGTAGGATTGGGGATCACAGTGGTATACCCGTTCGAATAGTCGGTAATATCAAGCAGCACCACGTTGGTCTTAAGGTCCGGAGCGTGTTTCAAAATGGGCGCCAGGCGGCTGTGAACCTCTTCAGCGATGTCGACCATCCTTTTAGCTTGCGCCTCGGTCCGGTCGTAATAATGGATCGAGAAATGCGGGGTCTCGATCGTTCTCCATTTGAGGGAAGGATCGAGCCAGGTGGAGCCATATGACGGGAATCCCAATAACCAAATCCCAAATCCCAAACAAATCCCAATAACCCAATTACTAATTTGTCTATTCATCAAATTCTATACTCAGTATTTCTTTAAACCCTTTAACTAATGCTCCAGACAATTCGACGAATGGAACTTCACGGTCCAGCACTTCCTCAACGCTCACGGCATTAAGATTCTCATGCGGCTTTTTCAGTAACGACAAAGCGCTTTCATCGGTTTTTCGAACAAAGATCGAACCCTGCTGAAGCAGAGCGATTTTCCCCCTCTTTTGCGCGCTGCCGACGATCTTTTTCCCGTCCGCCACGATCTCATATTCCGCCGGATAAGAAAAACAGAGGACCGGACCCTTCGCTTCGCTTTTCCGGTCGCCAATCTCCGCCATGACCCCCAGCTTCTTAAGGCCGAACGCTACCGCTTCCGATATTTTTTTATAAGAAGGCACCAGCCCCTTCGGCAAAACCGGATCATCAAACGAGGTAACAAGACTATAGGTGACTTCCGCTTCATTGTGAAAAACGATCCCGCCGCCGGTCGGACGCTTAAGTATATCCCATCCCAATTCGCAGGCCTTAACCTCATCGATCTCCCGCTCGATTATTTGCGAATAACCCAGGGAAATGCATTTTGGCCGCCACGAATAGATCCGCAGGCTGGAAGATGCATTCCCTGCTTCAAAGGCATTGAACCGCCCAATATCCAGTTTCATGTTGTCGCGGCCGGACAGTTTCGGGGATACGATCAATTTCCAGTGATCCATGGATTTATTCGGTTATATTGAACGGCTTTTTCGCCAGCAGTTTTCCGTCCATGGTCATGATATCCACTTCCCAGGTGCCGGAACTCTTGCCGGATAGATTGATATAGCTCCAGACATTGGAAATGGTATTGTCGATGTCGATCTTTGTGTCCGCCGCCGCCCCGCCGCTGGGATTCACCCAAACATGCCGGATCTGGTTCTTCCCGGAAATATTGTGCACCTTGGTATAGCAATAAAGCTTTCCGCCCCGGGAGCGGGAAATAAATTCCAAACGATCGACCGGAAGATTCCCATCGCTGATGCCGCTGGTAATGATCACGGCCTCTATGCTTGCGGGGGCCTGCCATTTTGAGGCGATCACCTCGGCCAGGGTCATGGCTTTTTTTTCTTGAATTTTTCCCGGCGCGGATTTCTGCGCGGGTTTGACAATTTCGGACCGGTTGGTTTCGGAATATTCATATAAAAAGCCAAAGATGGCGTAAAAAACGACCAATGCTAAAAAGCCGCCCAGGATCATAAGCGAATAGACCCATTTTGGCTCTGGTTTTCTGGCATAACCGGTAAAGTCGACCATATCAATGATAATATCAGAATCAGCCTATTTTCTCAATCCTTTTGGTTGAAATTAAGTTTGCCGCATAACGATACTAAAACATGAAAACCATCCTGTCGGGCGTTCCCGAAACCTATAACTTCAGATTCCTGACCGGCGCCCATTTCCAACTGCCGAAAAGGGAAATGATCCAGATGGGCGGGCCTAAGCAATGGGAGCTGGAACGGCCGGTCGCAACAAACTCTTCTATACGCTTCTACGGTTCCACACTTGAGGTTAGCGCCGGTTTCTGGGATTTTCCTCATCATTTGGGGCTCAACCTGAAATTACTGCCGGTATTGGTGTTTGAATCATGGCACGGCAGCAGCATCTTGCGCTTGGGCGTCATCGACATCAAGACGGACAGCCCCCGCCCGGAAGTACAATCAAAACTGTCTATCCGGCGGACTTATTTCTTCGATCATTTATCACAGTCCGAGATTTACCGCGTCCGCGATCTAAAAGAGATCCAGCTGCTTCTGGTGGAACCGACCGGCTTCGGGCACTTTAATGATATATGGCTCGCGGATTACCACAAGATCCGGGGGAATTGGGTTTGATCCGTTGACTTGTGGATCCTCTGCCGTTAAAATCAGCTTATGCGCGATAAAAGATTAAAACGCGGCTTTTTTATCCGCCCCACCATTATCGTATCTAAGGCACTGCTCGGTAAATTCCTGATCCACGAATACCGCGGTCAAATACTTAGCGGCATGATCGTCGAGACCGAAGCCTATATCGGGGAAAAGGATAAAGCCGCGCATTCATACGGCGGGAGAAGGACCATACGGAACGAGGTGGAATACGGCCCGGGCGGATATGTTTACATTTATCTGGTGTACGGCCTTCACCATCAGCTCAATTTCGTCACCGCGGGCACGGATCAGCCCGAATGCGTCCTGATCCGGGCGCTTGAACCGGCTGAGGGCATCGAAGTGATGAAAAATAATAGAAAGACCGGCAAGCTATCCAATCTGACCAACGGCCCGGGAAAACTTTGTCAGGCGCTTGCTCTTGATCGGTCATTGAACGGGCATGATCTCACCGCGAAAGGATCTGATTTTTATATTGAAGACCGCGGGGTAAAGATCTCTCCGAAACGGATAAAAAAAGGGCCGCGGATCGGGATCGACTACGCCGGGCCTTACTGGTCAAGGGTCCATTGGAGATTCTGGATAAAAGACAATCCGTTCGTTTCCAAATGATATTTTAACGGAGAATTAATTCTCCGTTAAAATGCAGATTTCCCAAAATAATTCAGGTCCGGTTCCCGCGCCGCTTTGGCCTCGTCCAGCCTTCTGACCGGCGTATCGTGCGGGGCGGAGCGAACGATATCGGGATTAGTCTCGCATTCCTTCGCAATTGTTATCATCGCATCGCAAAAAGCGTCGATCGTTTCTTTTGATTCCGATTCGGTCGGCTCGATCATCAGCGCCTCCTCAACGATCAGGGGGAAATAAATGGTCGGCGGATGAAAACCGTAATCGATCAGGCGCTTTGCGATATCAAGCGCTTTAACTCCATATTTCTCTTTCTGCCATTTAGCCGAGATTACGAATTCGTGCTGGCAGGTCCGGTCATACGGCAGCCAGTAATGCTCCTTGAGCCGGTTCATCATATAATTGGCGTTCCCGACCGCTTTTTCGGAAACCTGTTTCAACCCTTTAGCTCCCAGCGACCGGATATACGCGTATGCCTTTACGATCACGTTGACGTTGCCGTAAAAAGAATGGACTTTGCCGATCGATCTAGGAAAATCCGAAATCCCTGCCTGCCGGCAGGCAGGCGAAAATCTGAAATCCGAACCATCTTTTACAATTCTTGGAATAGGCAAGAAAGGTTCCAGCTTTTTGTTGACGCCGACCGGACCGGAACCAGGCCCACCCCCGCCGTGGGGAGTGGAGAACGTTTTGTGCAGATTAAAATGGGCAACGTCGAAACCCAGATCGGCCGGACGGCAGATGCCGAGGTTCGCGTTGGCGTTCGCGCCGTCATAATACAGGAGGCCGCCCGCCTTATGAATTATTTCCGCCGCTTCCAGTATGTGCTCGTCGAACAGCCCGAGCGTGTTCGGATTGGTCAGCATCAGCCCGGCGGTATCGTCCCCGACTACCGTTTTCAAAGCCTTGATATCAAGATTGCCCCGCCCGTTCGATCCGACGACCACCGCCTGATAACCGACCATGGAAACGGACGCCGGGTTCGTCCCGTGCGCTGAATCAGGAATGATCACTTTATTTCTTTTTGCGTCACCCCGGTCCCGATGATAGGCCTTGATCATCATCAGCGCGGTCAGCTCGCCGTGCGCTCCGGCCGCGGGCTGAAGGGTAAAAGCGTCATATCCGAAGATCGCGCAGAGGTGTTTCTCCATGTTATAGAGCAACTCAAGCATTCCCTGGATATTATTTTCATCCTCGTAAGGATGAAGGTCGGTAAAACCGGGCAAACGGGCGATCTCCTCGTTGACCTTGGGATTGTATTTCATGGTGCAGGAACCCAGCGGATAAAAATGCGTGTCGACGGAAAAATTCATTTGCGATAACCGGATAAAGTGGCGGACACAATCGAGTTCGGATACTTCGGGCAGCGGAAGGTCTCTCCGCAGCATCTCTTCCGGAATCAGCTTTTTTATCGCTTCGTCCGTCAGCCCGCTTTCCGGAAGGGATACCCCTTTTACTCCGGGGCGCGACTTTAGAAAGATGAGCTCCTCAGACATTAAATTATCGCTTTTTGAGTTGCCGGGTCAAAAAGATGGATCTTCCTCAAGTTGATCACGATCGTAAACTTACTGCCCGCCGCGGCGTCATTCAATGAGTTCACGCGCACGATCAGCGAATTTGATCCGGCTTTAACGTATAGATTGGTCTCGGAGCCCATCAGTTCGCGGAATTCCACTTTGGCGTCAAGCACGCAGCGCTTGTCGATCCAGGCGGAAGACGGCACATCCCAGATATCTTCGGGACGGATACCGAACACTACCTCTTTGTCCTGATACGAAGCAAGGTACTGGTTGAGGTCTTCCGGAATATCAAGTTTAAAACCTTCCGACTCGAATGAATAGGTCCCGTTGGTCCGGTGAAGTTCTCCCTTAATGAAATTCATGGGCGGTGAACCGATAAATCCGGCCACGAAGCGGTTGATCGGTTTTTCGTAAACCACCAGCGGCGCATCCACCTGCTGAAGCTCGCCGTTCAGGATCACGGCGATCCTGCTCCCCAGCGTCATCGCTTCCACCTGGTCGTGCGTCACGTAAACTACCGTGGTCTGAAGCGTCTTGTGTATCTTCTGCAGCTGCGCCCTCATCTGTACCCGCAGTTTCGCGTCCAGGTTCGAAAGCGGCTCGTCCATCAAAAAGACCGCCGGATCGCGTACGATCGCCCGACCCAGCGCCACCCTCTGCCTCTGCCCGCCGGACAGCTGTTTGGGCAAACGGTCCAGAAGTTCGGTCAGCTCAAGAATCTCGCCGGCATGCGCCACCCGTTCGTCGATCTCTTTTTTCTTTTTCCCGCGGAGCTTGAGGCCGAACGCCATGTTGTCGTACACGTTCATGTGGGGATAAAGCGCGTACGATTGGAAGACCATCGCGATGTTGCGGTCTTTCGGCGGCACGTCGTTTATCTGCTTTTCGTTGATGAATATTCTGCCGTCCGAAACTTCTTCCAGCCCCGCGATCATTCTCAATGTTGTGGTCTTGCCACAGCCCGACGGGCCGACAAAGACCATGAACTCCTTGTCTTTTATTTCAAGATTGATGCTCTTTACCGCCTGAACACTGCCGAAAAATTTAGATACATTCTCCAATACAACTCGAGCCACGGCCGGTTCTCCTTTCTATATTTGATCGTTAAGATTGGCCAGTTCGATCGCAGACATTGCCGCGGAAAATCCCTTGTTCCCCGGCTTGGCCCCCGCGCGTTCGAGCGCCTGCTCCAGCGTGTCGCAGGTTAGGATCCCGAAGATCAGGGGAATGCCCGAATCAAGCGAAACTTTAGCGATCCCTTTTGCGGTTTCCGACGCCACGTATTGAAAATGCGAAGTGGCCCCGCGGATCACCGCTCCCAGACAGATTATAGCATCATATTTCTTGGATGAGGCCATTTTTTTAGCCACCAGCGGAATCTCAAACGCTCCGGGCGTCCAAGCCACGGTGATCGCCGCTTCGGGAGCGCCGTGTCTTTTCAGGCAGTCAAGCGCCCCTTCCAGCAATCCGCGCGATACCAGCTCGTTGAAACGCGAAACCACGATCCCGAACTTTAACTTTCCGGCCTCAAGCTTCCCTTCGATTGTTCTTACCATAACGCTTGACCTCCTTCAAAATATGTCCCAGCTTTTTTGATTTTGTTTTCAGGTAATCCACGTTGTAACGGTTCGGCTTTACCTCCAGCGGGATCCGCTCCGCCACCTTGAGGCCGTAGCCTTCCAGTCCCACGATCTTCCGGGGATTGTTGGTCAGCAGCCGGATGGTCGAAAGCCCCAGGTCTTTCAATATCTGCGCGCCGATCCCGTAATCGCGCAGGTCCGCGGGGAAACCGAGCTTTTCGTTCGCTTCAACCGTGTCCAGCCCCTTATCTTGTAATTCGTAGGCCTTAAGTTTGTTCGCCAGGCCGATCCCTCTTCCTTCCTGCCTCATGTAAAGCAGAACTCCCTGGCCGGCAAAATTTATCTTATCCATCGCCGTATGCAGCTGCTCGCCGCAATCGCAGCGGCAGGAGCCGAACACGTCGCCGGTCAGGCATTCCGAATGCACCCTTACGAGAACGTTCTTTGCGCTCGCGACCTTTCCCTTCACCAGGGCAATGTGGTGGTCGCCGGTAAGCAGGTCTTCGTAAGTTAAAGCTATAAAATCTCCGTACGCGGTCGGAAGCTTAGCCGATGAAAGTTTTCTGACCTGCTGTTCTTTTTTTATCCGGTAGCTGATGAGGTCGGCGACGGTTATTATTTTAAGGCCGTGCTTATCCGCGAATTCAAAAAGATCGGGGACCCGGGCCATTTTGCCGTCGTCCTTTATGATCTCGCAGATCACGCCGGCCGGATAGCATCCCGCCAGCCGGGCCAGATCTACCGCCGCTTCGGTGTGTCCGCTGCGCTTGAGGACGCCCCCTTCGCGGGCTCTAAGCGGGAAAACATGCCCCGGCGTTACCAGGTCATTTTTACCTTTTTTGGGGTTGATCAGGATCTCGACCGTACGCGCCCGATCGGCCGGAGCGATGCCGGTTGAAATCCCGTATTCCGGGGAAGCATCGACCGAAACCGTAAAAGCGGTACGCATCGATTCGTTATTGACACAGCTCATGGGCGCCAGTTCCAGTTCATCGATCCGGTCCGCCGGAAGCGGAACGCAAACCAGCCCCCGGCCGTATGTGATCATGAAATTAATAGCGTCGGGCGTGACCTTTTCGGCCGCCAGCACCAGGTCGCCCTCGTTCTCGCGGTCGTGGTCATCCACCACGATCACCATCCTGCCGTTCTGGATATCCTTAACGGCTTCCTCGATCGTGTTGAACTTATTTTTTGGATTCGTATTTTTCATCAATTATCCCAGATGCCAAGCGGCATGAATCCGGCAGAAAGCATGATCTTTTCGGCCTGACCCGGCGCCTCTCCCTGCAGCAGTCCGTCAAGATATTTTGAAATGATGTCAACCTCAAGGTTTACCCGGTCGCCGATGTTCTTTATTCCCAATATCGTGCTCTGCGCGGTATGGGGGATCACACTGATATGCGCGCCTTCGGGCGTGATCCTGGAAACGGTAAGGCTCACTCCATCAACCCCGACCGCTCCCTTGGGCACCAGGAATCTTTGCAGTTCGGCCGGGACCGTTAAAATAAGTTCAAATCCGGTTTCTTTCAATATTTTGCCCTTGATCTCCGCCACGCCGTCAATATGGCCGGTTATAATATGCCCGCCCAGCCGGGAGGTCAGCATAAGCGCTCTCTCCAAATTAACCTTGTCCCCGATCTTCAATTTACCAAGGTTGGAGGCATGGAGTGTTTCCTCCACCAGGTCAACGGAAACATTGTTTCGGCCGGTTTCGGTCACGGTCAGGCAGATGCCGTTAACGGAAAGACTGTCCCCGATCCGGATGTCTTGGAGGACTTTTTTGGCGTAGATCGAAAGGCGCATTGATTTTGCGCCGCGAATGACAGCGGAAACCACTCCGATCTCTTCTACAATTCCGGTGAACATTTGACTGAATTTTATCACAAAATCAGAAAAAAATCAATTAATGCTGGTGACCGCGTAGCCGAGGTCTTTTAACGCTTTCATGATGTCAAGCGCGGAGATCATCTGGGATGAAAACTGGAGTATCAGGGAATTGTTCGCTTCGTCCAAACGGGCCGAACTGACCCCTTTTTCTTTCAATGTTTCAATTATTACCGGTTCATCTTCAAGTTTCACGGTCGGCGAAAGGAAATATTCGCGATAGGCGCGGAAAGTTATCCGTGGGGCATAATAGCTTCTTCTGGTTTTCACTTTTCTTACATATCTGGTATATTTGGCCTTTCTTTTTTTATAAACGGCAGAAGCCGGATCAGCGGCAAAAATGACCGCGGACATGATCAAGGATATGAGAACGATGAAAGATATCGCTTTCTTCATTTGCCGTCTTTTTCCTTTTTAAACGCTCCCAGAATGCCGTTTATGAATTTGGCCGCTTCGGTGGTCGAGTACTTTTTCGCGATCTCGACCGCTTCATCAATTATCACCTGAGCGGGGACTTTAGTCTCGGTAAGTTCATATACCGCCAGCCGCAAAATATTGCGGTCCACCCTTCCCATCCGCTCCAGTTTCCACTCCCGGGAGTATTTTTCGATTATTTTATCAATTTTGCCCAGATTTTCCCAGGCGCCCTGCGCCAGCTGCGCGGAAAATTCTCTGGTCTCTTTTATGTATTTGTCCTGCTCGAAAATATTCTCCAGCGCTTCGCGGATGTCTATCCCGGCGCATTCCGCCTGATACAGCGCCTGCATTGATATTCTTCTTGAAGTTGAACGCTTTCCCATATTAATTAGTATATCACTGATATTTGAAATGTTTCAAGAATTATTACGATAAATATAAGGAGGATGAAATGATCAACCGGATGAGCCTGACCATTGGAACGACCAGA
>CAIYXV010000072.1 GCA_903930225.1 uncultured bacterium
ATGTGCTTGCCTGCACAACAACTTGTGCTAAAATGCTCTTATCAAGGCATATTGAGCGTGGCATTCTAATTGCTATTAATTATGCCGAGGTGATAAAAATGCCAGAAAAAACAGCCGTTAATTTTACCGAGGTTACCGTTACCAGACAAGCCATCAGCCCCGAAGTGTTGCCTTTTATAACCGGGAAAACCAGCAAAAAGAAACTTGGGAAGAAAGACATTACCAAGATCGAACTTTTTGAAAAGGGCCTGGCCAGCGAGATCAAGAAGACCGATACCATTAAGATGGCGGTCACCAAGATCGTACGCATGGCGCTGGCCTGTGAATTCGGCGCGACGCTTACCCGGTCGCGCGGAGCCGAGCATATGGTCGAGACAATCGTCGCCGGCATACTGTCGGACGCGGAACTGCGCAAGCAGGTGCTCATGATAATCGACCGGTTCGCGCATGAGTGAAAAACCGGCCATCCTGGTCGTAGACGATGAATTAAGCATCAGGGAATCATTCAAACTGATACTTTCTGACAAGTATTATATCCTGACGGCCGCTTCCGGCGAAGCGGCCGTAAAGCACGCCGCGGACAATCCCCTCGATCTTGCTTTCCTCGATATCCGCATGCCCGGGATGGACGGGCTCGAGACCTTAAAAAGGATCAAGGAAGTAAATCCCGAACTGATGGTCGTAATGGTTACAGCGGTGAACGATGTTCAGAAGGCTTCGGAGGCGATCCGGCTGGGCGCGCAGGATTACATTGTCAAACCGTTCGATGTAAACCAGGTGCTCAAGCTAGCCTCCGACCTCATCATGAAAAAGAGCATTCTGAACGAGGGCCGGCGGGCGGGCCAGCGATTTGAGCTTACGGCGCTGATCGGCACAGCGGACAAGATCGAACAGGTGCGGAAAAAAGCGGAAGAGGCCGCTTTCAACAAGAACGGGGTGCTGATAATCGGGCCGGAAGGGTGCGAAAGGGAGGCGGTGGCGCGTTTGCTTTCCCCGGATTCAACGGTAGATGTCAGGGATCCTTCTTCTTCTCTTTTCAAAAAAACCGAGGGATCGTCGGTGGTCGATCTAAAACGGGTGCCGGGAGCGATCGACCCGACAGGCGAGGGGTCGGTATTCATTGACCATGCCGAGCTTCTTCCCCCCTGGGCGCAGGAAGAATTAATCGGCTATCGGGGCCGGATATTTTTAGGAACCTCCTGCAACCTTAAAGAAACTGATTTTAACGGACAGTTGTATGATAAATGTTCCGAGGTGATCATTGAGGTCCCGCCGCTGTCGGAGCGCATCTCGGACCTGTCGCAGATCCTGGAATATGCGCTTAATGCAGCAAATCTAAAGAACTACCGGGACGTCAAGGGATTTTCCCCTGAAGCGCTTAATATTTTAAGCTCTTATCCCTGGCCGGGGAATACGGAACAATTAAACGCGGTGGTCGCGAACCTGGTCCTGCTGATCGGCGACCGGCAGACGATCGAAGCCGAGGATCTGCCTTTTGGGATATTGATGAACGAGTCATCCTTCAACGCGCTGCCGCTAGAAGATATTTATTCGAAGCTGGAAAGATCCCATATTGCTGAAGTGCTTAAGGAAACCGGCCAGGACAGGGAAAAGGCGGCTCGGATCCTTGGTATTTCAGAGAAGATACTGGAGAGCAGGATCTAGGGATTGCCTGGAGCCGGAATCTCCGCCAGAGGCGGATGCGCCTTTGGCGCAGAACCGGTAATTGCCTGGAGCCGGAATCGAACCGGCACGGCCTATTCGGCCAACGGATTTTAAGTCCGTCGCGTATACCAATTCCGCCATCCAGGCAAAAAAAGCGACGCGGTCAGTGCTTGCTTTTACGGGCGCCCTGCTTTTCTTCGATGTTCCTCTTCCAATCCACAAGGCGTTCTTCGCTGTTCTTTAAGAACCTGGTTATTTTATCTTCAAAAGAGCCGGGGGGAGGAGCGTCCTTGTCCCGATTTTTAGTATAAGATTTTTTAAAGATGGGCTGCGGTTTTCCAACCTGCTTGATCGAAAGGTCGAATTTTTTATCTTTTGGCTGGCCGAGGACCTTGACCTTGACCGCGTCCCCGGTCTTGAGGAATTGATTGATATCGGTCACGTACGAATCGGAAACCTGGCTGATATGGACCAACCCCACATTCCCCTCCCCGAGGTCAACGAACGCTCCGTAATTGGTGATACCGGTTACTTTACCGTCTACTTCCTGTCCGATCTCGATCGGCATACTTTGTAAGCTGTCTCTCCTTTTTTTATGAAATTAAGTCTTTCACGGGCCAGAGCCTCGATCTGATCGTTATTGCCAAGCGCCAGGATGGTATGTTTAAGATCTTCATTGCTGGTCTTAAGCTCAAGGATCGAAGCATTTAGATTTTTATTGTCCGCTAACAATCCATAGTATCTTAACATATCTTCGCGGATTTGGAAAACAAAATATAAAATAATCAGAAGCAGGAGCAGCGTCCAGGCGTTAAACTTCATTTTAATACCTGCCTATAAAGTTGGTTAAATAATAACTGATGATCTGAGGCCCCCAGAAAAAAGCAAGGAATGCTCCCGTGGCGAGATACGGACCGAAAGGGATATAATCCCCGAACTTTTTGATCTTTGCCGACAGCAAGATGATCGAAACGACCGCGCCGATCAGATAGCCGAGAAAGACCCCGAGCAGGACTTTATCGTATAACAGCCAGGCGCCCATCAGCGCCGCTAGCTTGACATCTCCATAACCGAGCGCGTCCTTCTTGAAAACCGATCGGCCGAAAAGCGAGATCAAAAACAAAAACGAATAACCGAGAGCGCATCCGAGGACCGCTGCCTGCAGGTTGCCTTTAAGCAGGTTAAAAAGAAGACCGAAAGGGATGCCCAGGATCATGATCTCATCGGGGATGATCTCGGTCTCAAGATCGGAGAAGAAGGCGACGATCAGCAGGCAGATGAAGAAGGCGGCGAAGTAAAATCCAAAATCCCAAATCCCAAATCCGAAAATTGGACCGATCAGCAGAAATAGAATGCCGGTCATAAACTCGACCAACAAGTATCGAGGGGAAATGGGATTCCCGCAATTCCGGCATCTGCCCCGAAGAAGGATAAAACTGACGATCGGGATGTTGTCGTACCAGAAAATGGCCTTTTTGCAGTTGGGGCAATGGGAGGAAGGATAAACGATCGATTCTTCCCTGGGCAGGCGATAGATCAGGACGTTCAAAAAACTCCCGATTACCGCGCCCAAAATAAATATGAATATATTGACAACCATGGGTCTAAATTATATAGTAGGCGATATGGAAATACAAACCCTGCTGAAGCTGATGACGGACCAGACCGCGTCTGATCTTCATCTGGTGGTGGGCTCTCCGCCAATTCTACGAATGGCAGGCGAAATAAGCCGCACTCCATATGAGTTCCTTACCCCAGAAACGATCAAGCCGCTGGTTTATTCGATGCTTAACGAAGAGCAAAAATTCTCGCTTGAACGCGAACGCGAGCTGGATTTTGCTACCGAGCTGGGAGAATCCCGCTACCGCGTCAATGTCCACTTCGCGCGCGGAAATATCGGCTGCGCGATCCGGCGCATACCTAAAAGGATCCCCACGCTTTCCGAACTGCGCATGCCTAAAATGATCGAAACATTTTGCCAAGAAATGCGCGGACTGGTCCTGGTGACTGGGCCGACTGGAAGCGGCAAAACGACCACCCAGGCGAGCATGATCGATAGCATCAATAACTCCCGCGGCTGTCATATCATGACCGTTGAGGACCCGATCGAGTATGTTCACAGCCATAAAAAATCCATCATTGAGCAGAGAGAGGTCGGGCTGGACACGCTGACGTTCGGCCGCGCCCTAAAACGCGTCCTGAGGCAGGACCCGGACGTGGTGCTGGTCGGTGAAATGCGGGATCTGGAGACCATTCAGACCGCAATCACCGCGGCGGAGACCGGCCATCTGGTCATTTCCACCCTGCATACCTCCGACACCGCGCAGACCGTGGACCGCATCATCGACGTTTTTCCCCCGCACCAGCAGTCGCAGATCAGGCTGCAGCTGAGCATGGTGATTAAGGGGATCATCTCCCAGCAGTTGATACCGCGTAAAGATAAAAAAAGCGTGGTGGCGGCAGTGGAGATCCTAGTGGCCACCCCGGCGGTTAGGAACATTATCCGCAAGGCGACCACGCAGGAAATATATTCCGTGATCGAGATCGGGACGAAATACGGGATGCAGGGCATGGATTCCGCCATCAAAGAATTGTATGACAACTCGATCATATCTTACGAAGAAGCCTTGCTGCACGCCCAGAACCAGGAACAACTTACCAAGGCGCTAAAACAGGTCATATAGTGCTCCCCGCGCATCTTAAGAAAAGGATACCCAAAGCCGCAAATATCGCTCGCTTAAGAAAGTTCATCGGAGATCCCGGCATCCATACGGTCTGCGAATCGCTGAAATGTCCAAACATCGGCGAGTGTTATTCGAACAATTCTTTGACTTTCATGATCCTCGGCGATGTTTGCACCAGGAACTGCGCGTTCTGCGGATGCGAAAAAGGGCTGCCCGCGCTTCCCGATCCGGATGAGTCGCAAAAAGTGCGCGCCGCGGCCTTAAAGCTTGGGTTAAAGCACGTAGTTGTTACTTCCGTAACCAGGGATGACCTGCCGGACGGGGGGGCGGGGCATTTTGCGGATGTGATCCGGAACCTGCGTCAGGTGGAACCGCGGCGTTTAGCCGTAGGTCCCGGATCGGAACCGGCGAGTAAACCTCGCGGTTCCGAAATTAGCGTTGAAGTTCTCATCCCTGATTTTCAGGGCAGGGAGGAGTTTCTTGAAATTGTGATCGCCGCTGGTCCAGACGTTGTAAACCATAATGTGGAAACCGTTCCCCGCTTGTATCCCTCGATACGGCCGCAGGCCGATTACGCGCGTTCGCTTGCGCTCCTGCGGACGGCAAAAGCGCTCGCTCCGTCTATTTACACCAAGTCCGGAATTATGGTAGGATTAGGAGAGTCTGACGATGAGGTGTTATTGGTCCTGCGGGATATTAAAAGCGCAGGATGCGACATTGTCACTATCGGTCAGTATTTACCCCCATCGAAAGCTCATCCTGAAGTTTCCCGCTATGTGGAGCTTGAAACTTTTAAATGGTACGAGAGGGTAGCTTACAAAATGGGATTTTACAAGGTTCATTGCGGCCCGTTCGTCCGCAGTTCATATAGAGCGGGGGAATTGTTGAACGGGAAAATATTTTCCGCTGAAGTGGTTCATAGGAGTTAATTGTGGAAGAAGCGCAGAGATTACTGAAATTACCGATATACGTTTTTGCCCAGCTGGATAAGCTCAAGGCTGAACAGGCGGCCAAAGGCGCGGACGTGATCGATCTGGGCATGGGGAATCCGGATATTCCGCCCCCGCCCGAAGTCATCGAAGCGCTTATCAAGGCGGCGGGAAATCCAGAGAACAATCGCTATCCTTCTTTTGAAGGCGCTCCCGAATTCAAGACCGCGGTGGCGGAATGGTGCAAGCGGCAGTACGGTATCAAGATCGATCCCGAAAACGAGGTCGTGACCCTGATCGGCTCCAAGGAAGGGGTCGTCCATTTTACGCTGGCTTATGTCAATCCGGGGGACTTTACCCTGGTCCCTATGCCTGCTTATCCGGCGCATTTTCGGGGCACCATTCTGGCGGGCGGCGAACCGATTGCCCTGCCGACCACCGAACACCGGAATTATCTACCGGACCTGAAGATTATCGTTCCGGGGATCGCGGCCAAAGCCAAGATCATGTTCTTAAGCTATCCGACCAACCCGACCGGCGCGCTGGCGCCCCGGGAATTTTTTGAGGAAGCGGTCGCGTTCTGCAAAAAGCATCAGATCATCCTGGTCCATGACTTTGCCTACGCGGAGATCTATTTTGAAGGCAAGAAGCCGATCTCGATCCTCTCCATTCCGGGGGCCAAAGATATCGCGATCGAGTTCCATACTACCTCGAAAACATTCGGGATGCCGGGCTGGCGCTGCGGTTTTGCGGTAGGGAACCGCGAGCTGATCGAGTCGCTCCGCAAGATCAAGACCAACCTTGATTACGGTTTGTTCACCACGGTGCAAAAAGCGGCTATTGCCGCGTTCAGTCTGAAGAACGGCTATACCGACCGGGTCCGCGCCACCTACCAGCGGCGCCGGGATGTTTTTGTGGACGGGTTGAATTCCATGGGCTGGAAAATAAAAAAGCCGGCCGGCACGATGTATGTCTGGATCCCCGTCCCGCAGGGATTCGATTCCACTGAATTCACGATGCATGTGCTTGATAAGACCGGGGTCGTGCTCTCTCCTGGGGTGGCATTCGGGGACGTTGGGGAAGGGTACGTCCGGGCGGCACTGGTCGCTCCCGAAGAGCGTATTATCGAGGCTCTCGATAGAATGAAAAAGGCGAAGATCACATTTAATGGATAGACCCGTGATCGGCATTACCATGGGCGATCCCGCCGGGATCGGGCCGGAAGTGAGCGTAAAAGCCCTGGCCGATCCGGAGATCTCACGCGTCGCCCGCTGCGTGGTGATCGGCGAGGCCAGAGTATTAAGCTACGCGATAAAGACCTCAAAACTTCCGGGCATGACCGTAAACCCCATCAAAAAAATAGAAGACGCAAAATTCGAGCGTAACCGGATCGATGTCATTGACCTGGCTAACATAGACATTAATAAATTAAAAATGGGCGTACTGTCTTCTATGTGCGGCAAGGCGAGCGTCGAGTATCTTGAAAAAGCGATCACGCTCGCGACGCAGAAGAAGATCGACGCCATTGTGACCGGACCGATCAATAAGCAGGCCATCCGGAAAGCGGGCTTTAAGTTCCAGGGGCACACCGAAATTTTGGCCCGGCGCACCGGGACCCGGGACTACGGGATGATGTTCGTTTCGGAAAAACTTTGGGTCATTCTGGTGACCACCCACATCGCGCTCAAGGATGTTCCCAAGGCGATCAATAAAAAGAATATCCTGAACAAGATAAAAATGGCCCATGAGATCTTGTCCAAAGTAAGGGGGAGGAAGCCGAGGATTGGGGTGGCGGGGCTGAATCCGCACGCGGGCGAATCGGGGATATTCGGCAAGGAAGAGTTAAAGATCATCAAACCGGCGATCGAAGAAGCCAAAAAACTGGGAATAGACGTTAAGGGGCCGATTTCGCCGGACGCGATCTTTAACCTGGCCAATGCCGGCATGTTCGATATTGTGGTCGCGATGTACCACGACCAGGGGCTGATCCCCTTGAAGCTATTATCGTTCAATCGTTCCGTCAACGTTACGGTCGGCCTGCCGATCGTTCGCACATCAGTCGACCACGGCACCGGGTTTGATATCGCGGGCAAGGGCTGGGCCAATCCCGGCAGTATGATCCAGGCGATTAAGGTCGCGGTCCATTTTTGCGGCAAGTGACATCATTATATAAGACCACGGTTGGCCTTTTATCCGCCTTCAACCTCCATCCCAAAAAACGTCTCGGCCAGAATTTTCTCGTCGATGGGCAAGTATTGGAAAGGATTATCACCGCGGCCGATCTTAAGCCGGAAGATACGGTATTGGAGATCGGAACGGGGCTGGGCGTGCTGACCGAAGCGCTGGCCAGAAAAGTAAAACAGGTGGTCGGCATCGATCCCGACAAGGACATGATCCAGATATCAAAACAGGTGCTGGCCGGCTGTCCCAATGTAGAGCTGATCGCGGCGGACTTTTTAAAATGGAAGCCTGACCGGACTTTTAACAAGGTTGTCGCGAACGTACCTTATTATATTACCAGCCCTATAATTGAGAAGCTTCTTACGGAACCGCGAATTTTATTCCTGCCTGCCGGCAGGCACGGCGCAGGTTCCGCGAATACCTTAATAGTTCTTACCGTGCAAAAAGAGGTTGCCGAGCGGATCGCGGCCAGCCCCGGCAACCGGGACTTTGGCTCTTTTACCGTTTTTGTGCAGAATCGGGCCGATGTCGCGATCGATTCGCTGGTGTCGAGGAGATCTTTTTATCCGTCCCCGGATGTCGATTCCGCGATACTGGTGCTTAGGCCGTATGGAAAGCCAAAATATAATATAGATGAAAAGATCGTCCGCGCGGCGTTTTCCCAGCGGCGGAAAATGATCCGCTCCTCGCTGGCTGAATTTAACATCGATTTTGAAAAGATCGGCA
>CAIYXV010000073.1 GCA_903930225.1 uncultured bacterium
AATAGCCGTTGAGTTGCTATATCCCGCGGCATTTAACCCCGTTCTGAAACCTAAATACGTGTTGTAATTTTCGGTGGTATTGCTGGTTCCATAGGCCCCCGCGCTGTTGCCAACCGCGGTATTGCCGTACCCGTCTGTATTTGAGATAAGCGAAAAATTACCGATCGCTGTATTACGATAACCGGTAGTATTACCGGCAAGCGAACTATGTCCGACCGCCGTATTATATAAAGCATTAGTATCCGAATTCGCATGAAGAGCGTTATCCCCAACTGCGACATTGCCGTATGCGGTCCCATTGGAATATAACGCCGAATATCCCACGGCCGTATTGCTTATGCCGGTTGAATTGACTCTTAACGCATCGGATCCGACCGCGGTATTGTTACTCACCGTATTGAATCGAAGCGCTTCCGATCCAAAGGCCGTATTATTGCCGCCGATTTGATTTGTGGACAAGGCATAATTCCCGATAGCGACATTGCTGTCTCCGGTTGAGTTGTTGGTTAACGCCTGATAGCCGATGGCTATATTACCGCCGCCGGAAGTATTACCGAAAAGCGCCAGCTCTCCTATGGCGGTATTCGCCGTTCCAGTTGTATTACTCCGAAGAGAGGAAGATCCCAATGCGGTATTATACCAACCACTCAAATTATTATAGAGCGCATAATACCCAAAGGCTGAATTTTCCGCCCCTGTGGTATTTTTATTGAGCGCTGACTTTCCAAACGCACTATTATAGTTGCCAGACATCGTAAAGTTGCCGGCAGTTGTACCCGCAAATAAATTGTCGTTTCCCCACGCAAAGACCCTCGCCGGGCCGGAATATATTACGCCCCTCGAATCGATGGATGCAACAGTGGTTGACGATGAATTTAGTATCTTTAACCCGCTCGACCCGTTGCTGCTGTCCAATTTAATATAGCTATTTCCAATAGGGCTTAATAAAATACTCGGTTGCCCGCCAGGCGACGCATTGAACCCGATCCCTAACGAATATGGAGCGGTTGTCGGTAAAATAAAATTTTCCCCCACTGCGAGCGAGGCGTCCGCGCTTGAGATCACATTATACCCCATGGCTACGGAGTAATTAGCGTTCGCTTGCGTAGAACCCCCGAAAGCGGTTGCCCCACTGCCCGATGCGATATTGCCAGCCCCGAAAGCCGTTGAATCGAAGCCTATAGCTTGATTTGTATCTCCTAAAGCTACTGAATAAAATTGCGAAGCGGTATTATAAGCTCCCATGGCGGTTGAGCTGTTGCCAGATGCGGTATTAGAATGTCCTATAGCGGTTGAATAGGCCCCAGTTGCGACGTTATCTATTCCCAGCGCTACCTTGCCGGCAGAATCAAATGACGCCAATCTGGTCAAACTCGAGTTCTTCACAACAAACGAACTCGATCCATTGCTGCTATCCAATTTCACTTCCACGTTCGCCGCCTGCGCGCACACCGCAAATATATAAGCCGCAAAAATACAGATGATTGCTTTTTTCATATTCTTCCCCCCTTTTAGGATCAGGATAAGGTTTCCAATTATATAGCTTTTTATGCACTTTATATTCGTTTATTTTCAAAACGGCATCAGCATTTTCCGTATCCGTTCGACAATGCTTTTACCGATGACCCCGAGATC
The DNA here is from genome assembly GCA_903930225.1 of uncultured bacterium. Lineage (GTDB taxonomy): Bacteria > Margulisbacteria > WOR-1 > XYC2-FULL-46-14 > WPAF01 > CAIYXV01. Next base: position 1,636 of record CAIYXV010000073.1, read on the forward strand.
GCGTCGATTCCCAAGCATTTTTAAGATCGCTTCCATCGTGAGCTTGGCATCGGTGTCGTTCCGCTTCCTTAGTTCTTCAAAAGCCGTGGAAAGCTCGGCCTCCGCTTCCTCTTCCATCGCGTCCGCCTTGAGATTTTTTTCTTCTATGTCTTCCCGGCTCCAGTTGCCGCTGATCTGAGTGGTAAAATATCTCTTCCATTCCCGCGTCCAGCCGATGCGCGAGAGGTAATTCCTAGCGATCCGCAATCCTTCGGCCTGGGGGTCTTTTATCTCTCTTTCTTCTGCCATCGTTCAGACGGCCAGCTGGCCGTCTTTTACCACGATCTTCCCGCCGACGATCGCGTAGAGGACGCGGCCTTTGAGCTTCCAACCGTGATAGGGGGAATTTTTTGATCTTGAGGCGAACCGGTTAATGTCCACCGTCCATTCGGCTTTCGGGTCGACGATTATGACGTCGGCGTCCCAGCCGGCCTTAATGACGCCTTTTTTAACGTTAAGTATCCGGGCCGGGTTAAGCGTCATTTTTTCTACCGCTTTTTTAAGGGTGAGCGATCCGGGCTCGACCAGTTCGGTCAAAACCAACGCCAGCGCGGTCTCAAACCCGACCATGCCGCTGGCCGCGTACCCGAACTCGATATTCTTCTCCTCCGCCCGGTGAGGAGCGTGGTCGGTCGAAATGGCGTCAATCGTTCCGTCCTTAAGTCCGGCAATGATCGCCTCGAGGTCTTTCTCCCCCCGGAGCGGCGGGTTGACTTTGGCGTAAGTATTGTAGCCTTCCACTTCTTCTTCGGTGAGCGTGAAGTAATGCGGGCAGGTGTCGCACGTGATCGCAACCCCTTCCGCCTTCGCCTTTCGGACCAGATCCACCGATCTTGCGGTTGAAACGTGCGTGATATGGACCTTACCGAATGCCCGGGCCAGCATGATGTCCCGCATGACCATTATTTCTTCCGCCTGGTGCGGGATGCCTTTCAGCCCCAGGATGGTGGATTTGAAGCTTTCGTTCATGCTCCCGCCGGCCGAAAGCTCCAGGTCTTCGGCGTGCGAAATCACCGGCACGTCGAACTGGCGGGCGTACTCGAGCGCGCGGCGGAAGACCTCGGCGCTGACCACCGGTTTGCCGTCGTCGCTGAACCCGACCGCGCCCTCCCCGATCATCCTTCCCATTTCGGTCAGCTCTTCGCCCTTTAGCCCTTTGGTCACAGCGCCGATCGGGAAAACGTTTATTGCCCCTTCGATCTGTGATTTGGATTTGACGTATTTAACCAGCGCCGGAGAGTCGATCACCGGATCGGTATTGGCCATGCAGGCGATCGAGGTAAATCCGCCCAGCGCGGCCGAGCGGGTCCCGGAGGCTATGGTTTCTTCTTCCGGGTCGCCGGGATCGCGCAGATGGCAGTGCAGGTCGACCAGTCCCGGAAAAACATACAGGCCGCCGGCATCAAGTATGGTGGCGTTTTTGGGAGGCGGGATCTTTTGGCTTATGGACTTGATCTTCGATTCGGAGATCAGGATATCGGCCATCCCCTCAAAATTGGTCGCCGGATCGATGACCTGTCCGCCCCTGATTAAAAGATCCATATTCGGTGCTTTACCCGGTTGATGATCCCTTTTACGTTAAGAGGTTTCTTTTCTTCTTTGTTCAGCGCCTTTAGCGCTTCCTGCGCGGCCTTCTGTTCCGCTTCTTTTTTGTTCGCGCCCTTTCCCTTGCCCAGTATCTTCCCTTTTATCTTCACGCCGATCTCAAATATGCGCTTATGCCGCGGCCCGGTCTCTTCGAGCACGCGGTATTGCGGCAGGTCCCACTTTTGTTTCTGCACCAATTCCTGGAGCGCGGATTTAAAGTCGCTTATGTAACCTTCCTGGCTGACCTTATCGACTTCGCTCCGCAAAAATTCAAGGATAAAGTCGCGCGCTTTGCCCAGGCCGGAATCAAGGTAGATCGCGCCTACCAGCGCCTCAAAAGCATTGGCAACGTTCGATTTTCGGCGGGCACCGCCGGTGCGTTTTTCGTTCTCGGAGAGCAGCAGGTATTCGCCCAGCTTCGCTTCGCCCGCGACCCGGGCGAGGGTCTCATCCGAAATGATCGCGGCGCGGTATTTGGTGAGGTCGCCCTCGGGCTGGGTGGGGAATTTATTGTACAGGTATTCGGAAGTCGCGAGCTTAAGTATCGCGTCGCCCAAAAATTCGAGCCTTTCATTGTCGGGAACGCCGGCCTCGTGCGCGAACGAAGAGTGGGTCATGCTCTGGTTGAGGAGCGATTTGTTGAAAAAGGAAATGTGAAGTTTCCTTTCCAGTTCCTGAAGTTCTTTATCCCTGTCCATTGACACCCCATTATACTTCGTATACAATTAAATTTCAAACGGCAATAGGGATTAGGCTTGTAGGCCTATTGGTAGTTAGGCCTTTAGGATTTTTTCCTAACAACCTAACCGCCTAAAATCCCAACTACCTAAAGGCCTAGTAAATTTATGAGCATAATATCTCCTATAATAAGTTCCGCGGTCAGCTTGGAGTCAGGCTTCCCTGCCCCGTCTGAAAGGGAAAAGATCAATAAGCTGATCGAAAAATACCGCAATATCCTTAGAAAGTTTCCGGCCCGCTCCGACAGCGGCGAGATAAAGTTCGGCCTGGCCGATCTTTATGTGGGCCGCGGCGAACCGGGCGATTACGACAAGGCCCGTGTTTTTTACGAAGATATTTTAAGGACCTCTTCCTCCCCGTACTTGCGGGCCAGAGCGCAGGTGGGGAAAGCCGAGCTGGCGGTGCCGGGGATCAAGAAAAGTGATATCCAGGCCGCCCTGGACCTCTGTCTGACCGCGCGCAAGAACATCGGCGGGGACGTTTCCGATTTCTTTGTCGCCAAAACCTATATTATTGAAGCCGATCTCCGGCTGATGCGGGACGAGAGCGGCGACCACGACCAGGCGATGAAGCTTCATGAGAATCTGATCAAGGAGAGGAAATCGAACTGGTATTTTAGGGCTCGCGCCCAGCTGGGAAAAGCCGAGCTGCTGCTTTACCACTACCCTAAAAAACTGAGCGAAGCGATCACGCTCTGCGGAAAGTCGTCGAACCTGTTAAAGGACCGCCCGGGAGATTATTTCGCAGTTAAGGCCAAGATAATAGAAGCGGAACTAAGGATCCGCCGGGCAAAAGGGACGGATTTTAAAGTTGCGGAAAAGCTCTTGAAGGATGTCGTCACCTTAAAGCACACCTACGCCGACCTTATGGCCCGCGGCAAGGCCGACCTGGCCGAGATCAGCAAGCATCCGCTGGCCAGCAAACTGCTCAACGAACTGCATCAGATGGAAGGTTTGGACCCCTATATTTCAGAAAAGCTTCAGCTGATCGAGCAAAAGATCAAAAGCTCCTCCAGAAAATAAAGCCTCTCTTATTTTTATAACTGTGCTAAGAATCCCCATGCTAAAGTATGGGGAATTATAAAACCTGATTATATTCCCCACTTGTCCGCCTCTGGAGGACACTTCAGTGTGGGGGGTTGCCGGGCATTCCTCTCCTCCCATCTGAAATTCCAGCCTTAATTTAACGATATATATGCAGAGAGGAGTGTGACTCCCATACTATGACCGTAGCACCGTTAAGATTATTGGAATTGAATCGCCCCTCCTATGATTTCAGGAACGGGGTCCGTAACCGTTATTTCAGCGACCGGACCGCGACGGCCCGGAAACTCGAGCTCTCATTTCACCAATTGATGGCAGGCAGCGGCGATGTGATAAGGTCCGCCCCCGATTCCCTCGATGCCGTGCTTACGCTCAGGGACTTCCACCAGAAGAATATCCTGCGCATCACCGATCTCTACAAAATAAATAACGACCCGGTACTGGCCGCCTCCCAGCTTGCCGACCTAAGAAAAACCCTGGCCGTTCAGGCGTTCCGCCTGGCGGCGGCCGAACATTTAGGCAATTACGCGCTGGCTATCGGGGGAAGCGTGATCAAAGGCGACCACACCGTGCTGACCGATATTGACTCGGTCGTGATCGCGGCCAGGGATGAGGACCAGGAAGCGGCCAGGAACGTCCAATCATTGATGAAGAGGATCCTTGATTCCGTTTATGTTGAAAGCGATGAGGTCATGCCGTTCCATTTCGCCGGGCTCCCGATCGAAAAGCTGGAGGTCAAATTCCCTTTGATAAAGAGATCGGAAATGATCGATCCTTTCCTCAAGTCGATGTGGCTGAGCAACGGGTCTTTCTTCCGTTTTTTGATGGACCTTCAGATCGTGGACGCCCGGGGAAAGTTAAAAACATCGCACTATGCCGAAAAGCTGGACGCTTTCCGCGATAAAATGACCTATGGCAACCACGAAGCGATGCTTGAGCTCTGCGATGAATCCTTCACGCAAAGAATTGATGTTTCAGACGAGAAAGAGGTGATCCGTTCGAAGGACGGCAAAAAAGCCGCTTTTGACATTAAGAATGAAGCCCTCCGGCCTTTTTATTACGCGCTTTATGCCGCTCGTGCAAAATACGGCATCAAGTTCCCTTCTCCCTGGCGGACGATCTCGGAGCTTGAGTCAAAAGGTAAGCTCTCCGCTTCCGAAAAAAAAGCGGCCGAACAGGCGATCAGCGTACTTCTGGATTTGAGGCACTTGATCGGCTTTTCGCTGACCCAAGCCAAAGATTCCAAAACCCTCTCGGATGAGGCGCTGGGCGCGATCGCGCAGGCCCGGGGTTACGACAAAAAGGAGATCTTGGCAAAGGCGCAGGCGGCCGCCGCCGCGCTCCGTGGAATCGCCGTAAAACTCCTTACGCAATTAAAGACCGAAGCCGCCTGATCCGGATTTTAGAAATCCCGGATATTATGTTAAAATATGCCTATGGGAAAGACGATCGCGGAAAAAATATTGTCCGATCATTCAAGGATCGACGCGCACGCCGGGGATATTGTCATCGCCGACCTTGACTTCATGATCGGCCAGGACGGCACTTCCGGGGTCGCGATCGATTCTTTTCGCAAGATGTCCGCCAAGAAGGTCTTTGACCCGAAAAAGATCGCGATCATCATCGATCACAGTTCCCCCTCCCCCAACGAAGGGGTCTCCGCGATCCATAAAAAGATCCGCGAATTCTCAAAAGAGCAGGGGATATTGCTTTATGATATCGGCTGCGGGGTATGCCATCAGCTGACCCCCGAGCAGGGCCATGTCGTCCCCGGCGATCTGGTGATCGGGGCCGACTCGCATACCTGCACCTATGGCGCGATCAATGTGTTCTCCACCGGTATCGGATCCACCGACCTGGCGGCGGGAATGATCTCGGGCAAGCTCTGGTTCAAGGTGCCGGAAACGATCAAAGCGGTATTTGTCGGGAAGCTCCCGAAAGGGGTCTATTCAAAAGACCTGATCCTTAACTTTATCGGCAAGATCGGAGCGGATGGCGCGACCTATATGGCGCTCGAGATCGAGGGGAGCACGATCGACGATCTTTCGGTCGATGCCCGTTTCACCATTTCGAACATGGCGATCGAGTGCGGCGCCAAGGCCGGCCTGATGAAAGCGGATAAAAAAGTGATGGAATGGGTTAAAGGGCACTCAAAAAGAGCGCCGAAGCCGGTCGAGGCCGATAAAGACGCGCAATATAAAAAGATGGTTGAGATCGATGTTGCCAAGCTTGAGCCGCAGATCGCAAAGCCGCACACGGTCGATAATGTTTGTTCAGTTTCCGAGGTTGCCGGCACCCCGATCCAGCAGGGATTTATCGGAACCTGCACCAACGGCCGGCTGGAGGATTTCCAGATCGCCGCAAAGATACTAAAAGGGGAAAAGGTCGATCCTAACTGCCGCCTGATCATCGCCCCCTCCTCGAAAGATATTCTCCTGGCAATGATAAAGGACGGGACCTATCAAACTCTGCTGGATGCCGGAGCGGTAGCGGTGACCCCGGGCTGCGGCCCCTGCGTCGGCACTCACAACGGCGTTCCTTCTGATGGAGAGAACGTGATCTCGACCGCGAACCGGAATTTTAAAGGCCGGATGGGAAACCCGAATGCCTTTATTTATCTTGGCTCTCCGGCAACGGTAGCGGCTTCTGTGATTGAAGGTAAGATCGCCGATCCGCGGAAATATCTGTAGATAAAAATTCCGTCATTCCAGATTTAATCTGGAATCCAGGGGTGGGGCTGATATTCCTGGATCCCAGCTTTCGCTGGGATGACGGAAATTCCGGCTGGAGTTTACCCCTGCGAAAGCTGGGGCTGGAATGACGAAGAAAAGCTACCCTTCTTCTTCGGCGAACTTCTTGATCCAACTAAGCGCGCCTTTCGCCCCGTCTACCCCATCCTCTATCCGCGGCTTCTGCGCCTTGTCGCCCAGGGACAAAAGGTAGGCCATTTTACCGGCGCGGGTCTTGATCTGCGAATATTTGGCCTGTTTCAAAAGGTCCTCGCTCAAGAACGGGAAAATGCCGTAGGCTCCGATGCCCGATACGTCGCTCATTCTGCCATGCTCCCAGAAGGCAGGATCGTGACCAGGTCTTCGGTATGCGCGTTCGAGAAGAAATACTTGACCAGCCGTTTCATTTCAGCCAGGTCTTTATCCGCCCCGGGCTTCTTATCTACCCGGAACAGCTTTGTATGTCCGTCATAATCATAAACCCTGAATTGCGCCCCTTTTCCTTTTTGATACACCAGCACCCAATGCCCTCCGTCGATCCCCAGCGCGATCGTGCTGCCGTCGGGAAGGGTTAACTGTTCGTTGCGGAAAGCGATCGTCCCCACAAAGTTGTGGTCTTCGTTGATGTTGACCGCGGCCAGTGCTTCATCCAGTTTTGCCATAACTGAATTATAAACCGGCTTGGGCCCAAGCTCAAGTACTGCGTTTTAGGCTTTTTTCAAATTCTTTTAGGAATTTGCCGGCGATGTGGAGGGTGAAAAGCGAGGCATAGGCTCTTGCTTCAATCATGGACTCCAGGGAAAAAGGACGGGATTCGTTATATTCAAAAATAAACCCGAAGCCGATGGCGGTGGACTTCTCAAGCCCGAGGGGAGTTAAAAGAGCCGATCCGTCGCTTTTTCCGAATTCCAGCGGGAGCGCGCTTTTGATCTCTCTTTCAAAATGCTCTTCCCGGCTGACGTCCTTATCATCGATGGCTTCGATAAACAATCCTGAAATATCGGGGATATGAACGCTTACCCGCTCGATCAAAGCTTTGGCGATCAGGCCGGTGGTAGGTGTTTCGCAGGCAAAATCCTGATGGCCCTGCCGGAGGATGCCGCTTGAAGATTCGACAACTATGTTCAGGTCTGGCTGCGAGAATCTGACGAACATCATGGGGTTTCCTCTCTGCTCGGTCAATAGGTTCGCCCCCTGCTTCAGAACTTCTTCCGCCGAAGCCATCGAGGCGATCCGCTTTCCGACTTCAAAGATCGCAGGCCTAAGCCCGGGCGCAGCATCTACCCGTTGTCTTATGTCCGTTCGCATCATCGGCAGAGAATTTTTGTTTAGCGGGAATATCAAGGTTTCAGCCCCCTGATATCCTTCGGCCGCGGTGAAAATGAATTTCAGCAGATTTAAATCATGTCCTTGCCGATAGCGGAAAATATTTTTTGGGCTACTTCCAACATTTCCTTCCGGGTTTCTTCTATTATTGCGGTGAGCCTGGATTTTTCCTCGCCAAGCATTGAGGCAAGCCGATCCAGCGTTTCATCGGTTATTTTTGCGGAATCAACCGCGTTCAGCTGGGAAACCCCGATCAGGTGTCTGAGGCCGATAAAGAACCGGAGAGATTTAAGCGCGGCTCTTTTGTCTTGGTTGCTGAGCACTCCCTTTTTCTCCAGTATTTCCAGGACCTCAAAGAACGAGGACGGCCTGATGCCGAGCTTGGCCCGGCCGGCGTAAAGGGCATAGTGAAGCAGCCGCAGCGGATTGTTCTTTATGTTAAAGACCTGTCCCCCGTCAGCCGCGGAAGTCCAGTGCCGGTCCTGGCGGAATGATTCAAAGCAGTCGGCGATCATTTGATCCGGCAACGAATAAACCAGACGATCTTTTAGCGCGTCAAGTTTCTTCTCATATTCCGACCGGTCCGCACCCGCGTCCGCGTCATTTTTATACGCATCAACGATTCGTATGTCCATCAGGAAGCGGTAGAACGAGGCGCTCGTCTTTTTGATCAATTCAAGGAAGTTCGAATCATTTCCCGTTCCCACCCTCTGAAAATATCTTTTCCCGAGCTCTTCGAACGTGGAAAAATCAAAATGTCTCGGCATCACCGAATCAGCATCAATGCCGATCGAAACTAAGATCCGGGACATCATGTACTGAACGTTCTTGGCAGCCTCGCGGTCCTCCTCGCGATGTGGCAGGACCACAAAATCGAAATCGGTCAGGAAAGTATGCACGCCGTTAACCGCGCTCCCCCCTATTGCCAGGGCCAGATTCCCCTTATTTTCCATCGCGGCCAGCCGGAAAGCCCAGGTGACCAATACGCTCCTTGCTTCAGCCAGCTGCCCGGCGGCGATCATCGGGTCATGAGTTGATTTAAAAAGATCGAGGGCCTTCCGCATATGCTCTTCGTGGAAGATCCTCATTGACAAAGCCGGGTCCGGTGCCTGCCGGAGATCCCCGATCTTCGACATAAGTTCGTCGCGGGAATAAGTGAGCGGCTGACCGTTTATCCCGTTTCCGCTGTAAAGATGGTCTGCCATCGACCGACGGAAGTTAATGTTCATCTCGCTGGCGACGTAATTTTGCGGCAGGGCGAATCGCTGGGGTGCGAACAGGTTCGAAGCGGGGCGCAAACGCTCCAGTCTTTCTCTCAAGTTTATCTTTGTGTTGTTTGTTATCATCTGAAGGTCATGCCTTTCTACATATATATCGTTATTCCAGGGGCTTAATTTCAATTCTTCTGGTCGGTTCAGTTTTTCCCCTTTTTGTTGTATAATTCTCTGTATGAAACTTTCCGGCAAGGCGCGTGTTCCCAAAAAAATGCGGGATGACATAAACACCGATTACATCATCTCCGGCCGTTATAAGTTCAAGATCCAGGACCCCAATGAGCTGGCAAAGCATGTAATGGA
>CAIYXV010000074.1 GCA_903930225.1 uncultured bacterium
GGGCATCGGGAAGAACTATTCCGACTGCCAGGTCATCCTTTTGAACATCGGATCGATCGAGAAAGAAGAAGGGAAACTTTTAAACCAGCATCTGGGAATGCTCGGCTGTATCAATCTTTTAAAGGAGGCGCGGCTCGCCCAGCCGGTGCTGGCGGTACTGACCGAGTTCGGCGAAGAGTTCTCCGGCAAAAGGGAGATCATCAGCAAGATCATCGAGAACTGGGCCCAGCCGTTGAATGGCGGAAAGACGAACCGGGAACTGCGGGTCATCCCGGCAGATATCAATCTTGAGATCAAGCTCCAGGACTTAAGCATCCGCGAGTCGGATACCAACGTCTTCTTCCCCTACCAAACGATTGACATCGACGAAAGCGATCCCGGCCTGCTGAAATACAGGTTCAATGGCTGATTTTATCAAATTCCTGGGCACGGCCGGCGCTCGCGTGGTCGTTTCAAAACAGGTACGGGCTTCCGGCGGTATCTGGATCTCGCTTGACGGTACCAACCTGTATCTTGACCCGGGGCCAGGCGCGCTCGTCCACAGCTTAAAGTCGCGCCCAAAGCTTGATCCGGCAACACTCGATGCGATCCTGCTCTCTCACAAGCACCTTGACCACTCCGGCGATATCAACGCGATGATCGAAGCAATGACCGAGGGAACTTTCAGGAAGAAAGGGACCGTCTTCGCTCCCGCCGAAGCGCTCAAAGAAAAAGTCATCCTCGAATACGTTCGGAAATATCCGGAGAAGATCGAAAAGATCAGGACCGGAAAAACCTACCGGGTGAAAAATATCTCCTTTACCTGCCCGATCAGGCATATCCATCACGGCGCGGAAACTTACGGGTTCAAGATCAAAGGCAAGAGAACGACTATTTCTTATATCGCGGACACAAAATTCTCGTCCGGACTGATCAAGGCGTACAAGGCGGACATTATCATTGTCAATGTTCTGCGGATCGACCCCTCCCCGCTCGAGCATTTATGCCTCGAGGATTTTATCAAACTGGTAAAAGGCATCAAACCGAAGACCGCGATCATGACGCATTTCGGCATGAAGATGATCGAAGCTAAGCCGTGGGAGATCGCTTCGCGCTTGTCGAAGGAGTTAAAAATTGAGATAATAGCGGCGGGTGACGGAATGGAGATAAAAATATGAAAATCTTGGTGACCGGCGGCGCCGGTTTTATCGGCTCCAACATCGTTGACGCGTTCCTGGACGCGGGCCACGAAGTGGCGGTACTAGATAATCTCTCAACCGGCAAGCGGGAGAACCTCAATCCCCGGGCCGTGTTCTTTGAAGCCGACCTTCGGGATAAAAAGATCGATGAGATCGTATCCAACTTTAAGCCGGAGATCATCTGCCACTGCGCGGCGCAGATCGACGTGAGGAAATCGGTAACTGATCCGGTCTATAACGCGGAAGTGAACGAGATCGGGACCCTCAATCTCCTTCAGTCCGCAGTCAAGAACAAGGTAGGAAAGATCGTATTTTCTTCGACCGGCGGCGCGATCTACGGAGAGGTGGGAAAAAAGAACGGCGCGGACGAGAATTATCCGCAGGAGCCGATCTCTCCTTACGCCATAACCAAGCGTTCGGTCGAAATGTACCTTTACGCGTATAAAGTACTTTACGGATTGACCTATACCGTCCTGCGCTACGGGAATGTTTACGGCCCCCGGCAGGATCCGCTGGGAGAAGCCGGCGTGATCGCCATTTTCTGCGGTAAAATGCTCAAGGGAGAGACCCCTACTATTTTCGGCGATGGGAAACAGCTTCGGGATTATGTCTTTGTCAGCGATGTGGCGGCGGCCAATCTTTTAGCGCTCACCGGCGGCGACAACCAAATATATAATGTAGGGACAAGCCATGGCGTTTCCGTCAACGAGCTCTTTTCCCATCTCAAAGACCTGCTGGCCTTAAAGCATGACGCGGTCTACGCCCCGCCCCGCCAGGGCGAGCTGTTCCGGAGCGTTCTTTCCGCGAAAAAGATCAAAAAAGAGCTCGGCTGGAAGCCGAAAGTGAGCATTAAAAAAGGCCTCAAATTGACCCTCAAATGGTATCACAGCAAATGAAAATGAAGAAGAAAATACTTTATCTTTTTTCAGACACGGGAGGAGGACACCGCAGCGCCGCCTCCGCCATCATCAAGGCGGTCGACGCCCGCGCCAATCAGGAAATGATCGATGTTTTTGCCGAAGGCAGCGGCTTTCTCAATATTTTCGCTAAGTTATACGCGCCGGTGATCAAATATTCGCCCCAGATGTGGGGTATGCTTTATTATCTTTTAGACGATGAAAAAAAGCTCGAACAGCTGGAAAAGATCTCACGCCCTTTTATTTTAAGCACACTGGCTAAGATAATCAAGACCAAAAAGCCGGACGCGATCGTATCGGTCCACCCGCTGGTCAATCATCTGACCGTGCAGGCCATCAAGGATTCCGGACTAAAGATCCCTTTCATTGTCGTTATCACCGATCCGGTGACCCTGCATCGCGCCTGGATCACGCCGAATGTCGACTGTTGCGTCGTCGCCACCGAAGACGCCAAAAAGCTGGCGATCAGCTACGGCATGCCCGAAAAAAAGATAAAGGTCATCGGCATGCCGATCCATCCCAAATTCGCCAAAGGCCCGTCCGACAAGGAAAAAAGAAGAAAAAAAGACGGACTGGACCCTAAGACCTTCACCATTTTAATGATGGGCGGAGGCGAAGGTGCGGGCGGGATGGATGAGATCATAAATAAGATCGATCGTTCCGGGATCAGCGCGCAAATGATCATCATTACCGGCCGGAATAAAAAGTTAGAAGAGAAACTCAACGCGGAAGCGGGAAAAATGAAGCGTAAAATGAAAGTGTACGGTTTCACCGACAAGGTGGACGAGCTCATGTCCGAATCCGACCTGATCATCACCAAAGCGGGGCCGGGAACGATCGCCGAAGCGCTGGCGATGAACCTGCCGATCATCCTTACCTCCTGGCTGCCCGGGCAGGAAGAAGGCAACGTGAAGTTCGTCGAGGACGCAAAGGTGGGGTTCGTGGCCAGGGAGCCTGAAAAAGTGGTGGAGATAATAAAGCGACTGCAGAATCCGGCAGAGCTGAACGCTGTTCTAAGGAACGTAAAAAAAACAAGGAAACCGAATGCGGCGATCGATATTGCTGATTGCATTCTTAAGTATCTGTAACCTCTGCTCCGCGCAGGAGATAAAATTCAAGGACATGCCTGACCGGCACTGGGCAGAGGCCGCGGTCTTTAACCTGGTAAAGCACGGAGTGACCACCGGATACCCGGACGGCACTTTCAGGGGTTTCAAGGTGATGAACCGCCAGGAAATGGCTTCCTTCTTAAGCAAGCTCGCGCAGTCCGGGACCAACCTGGCCGCGGTTGAAAAATTGGTGGCGGAGCTTAAAAGCGAACTGAACGTCGCAAAATACGAGATCCAGAACCCGGACGCGGTCAAGCTCAGCGGATTAATCGAACAGCGCACCCGCATCAGCAATATCATGCTCAATACCGATGGACCGCGCGGTCCCCGGCTTGATTACCGGATAAAGCTGACCGCGGCCAGGGATTTTACGCCGACCCGATATCTTAAAATTAACCTTGATACCATGGATTCCGGATTCGACGGCGGCAACCGCAGCCTCGTGACTAAAATGTTCGATATCGAAGGCAAGATGCGGATCGGGAATGTCGACTTTAAGGCCTCGGCCGGTCCGGGAACGGTCGCCCATATCGAGACCGACGGTACGGTCCCTTCGGATGATTACTATATTTACATACGGCCCAAAACCGCCGCCACCGCCTCTACCAGCTTTGGACCGATGAACCTGTCCGTTTCCTACGTCACGCGAAAAGTCCAGCCCTGGGGAGAGGTCTACCTCTCCGAATTCACTAGCACCGTATCTTATACTTACCAGAAGCTCCCGGTGATCGGAAAGACCAGTATCTCCCTGACCCCCAGGTATCTGTGGTGGAACGGCGCCAGGGATACCCGGGCCGAAGTGAAAGTATTTTCCACGCCGACCTCCGCCCTCTTTTCCGAACTGCTGTTCGGCGCCGGCAACAACCAGTCAAACCACGGTCTTTACGTAAAAGTCGCGGCAGGATATTCCGATCCCGCTAGCGAGTTCACGCTTACCGCCCACAAGGTCGGGAGCGTTTACCGCACCGGCCTGGATAAATATGAGTTCGTTTCGCTCAACTATTTCAACAAGCTGATCCTTGACGGATCGGTCGACGCCGGGCTTTTGATATCGCGCATGATCGGGAACGGGGTAAAAGTAAAATTTACCAGCGACACCGTTTTTACGCCTGATCTTAAATACGGGCAAGATCATCCGGGAACTTCGATCACCAACGAGTTCAACATCGGGAACGATCTGCTCAATTTATTTTACCGGAGCTATTTTGTACCTTCCGGGATCAGCTCTACCGACCCTTCAATGGCCAGGAATATTTCACCATCTTCCGACCTTTTAGGCTTAAGCTTCAACCTCAAATTCTGATCCCGGGTTTTCCGCCCGTATAATAACAAATTCCCGCTTGCAACATATAATGTAATAGTTATAATAGCAGGAGATGGACAAGGTTTCGGATGATTATATAGAAAAACCATTCAACCCCGCGGACCTGATAAAAATAATAAAGAAGTTCCTGCCGTGAACGAGGAAGAAAAAAAGACCCAGATCCTTCATCATAAACTGCTTGAGCCGATGACCGTGATACTCGGACAGATCGGGATCCTGCTCGAAGGCCTGGCCGGCGATCTGAACAACGACCAGAAGGCACGGCTTTTTAAAATAAAGGAGGCGTCGGAAAAACTGATAAATAATATTCGTGAGCACCTTAAGGGGAGCTTCTGAAACGAAGCTGAGAACCCCGGATGACCGGGGGACCCGCTGATCCTCTTATTTAGAGGACAAGACCTGATCAGGGTAATGCCTGCGGAGGGAGAAAAAAATGAACAATGAAAAACTACCCGAACTTGGAAAGATCCATCCCGAATTCTTCGATAAGGTAATATTCCCGCGCCTGGGAGCCCCCGACCGGAACATCATTATCGGCCCGCGCCACGGAGTTGATTACGGCGTCATTAAATTCGACGACCTATACCTTGCGCTTTCGACCGATCCGTTCTTCATCGTGCCCGCTTTCGGGTTCGCCCGCGCTGCCTGGTTCGCTTTTCATATCATTATGAGCGATGTCGCGGTTTCCGGCCTCACGCCGAAGTACCTCACCGTCGACCTCAATCTGCCGCCGGAGATCACCGAACCGCAGATATCGGAAATGTGGGAAGCGGTGCACCGGGAGGCGCAAAAATACGGGGTCAGCATCGTTACCGGCCATACCGCCCGCTATGCCGGATGCAACTATCCCATGGTGGGAGGCGCGACTTCGATCGCGGTCGGGACGGAAACCGAACTGCGCGGACCGCACAAAGTCAAAACCGGGGATAAGATCGTGATCACAAAGGGCCCGGCGGTGGAAACGACCGGCCTTTTGGCGATCTCGTTCCCTAAAAAGTTCGAGTCCGCGTTCGGAGCTGATTTTAAAAAGCGGGCCGAAGACATTTTCTATCAAATGTCGGTCATGGATGACTGCGTCATCGCCAGAAGATTTGACGGTGTCCACGCCATGCACGATGCCACCGAATGCGGGATCTGGGGCGGGTTGTATGAAATGGCCCGCGCGGGAAATTATGGTCTTAGGATCGAAAAAGCATCGATCGTCCGGCAGGAAGTGATCATCAAGACCTGCGAGCATTTTGGGATCGATCCTTTCACCTGCATCAGCGAAGGCACGCTCATTGCCATCGTCGACCGGCAGCAGGCGGACGAACTGGTCGCCGAATTCAAGAAGAACAATATCTTAAGCAGTATCGCCGGCGAAGTTGTGGATCAAAAAGAAGGCATAAAGATAATAGAGAACGGGAAGTCAACTGTGCTTGAACATCCCAAAGTCGACCCTTACTGGATAGTCATGGAACAATTGATGAAAGGATCCTGACAAACAAAATGATTGTCAGAGTTCACTCAATGGGAGAGCAGCCCACCAGGTCCTGGTGGAGCTGGGGGGAGTCGAACCCCCGTCCGGAAAGGAAGCTGCAAAGATCACTACGAGCGTAGCTTCAAATTAATTTGTCCTCAAGGGTTGTCTCGAAGCGGAGACTTCCTCAAGTGATCCCGCATATTGTTTCCCCGTCCGGCCTGCAGAAAGGACCGTCCAGGTATCCGGTAAAATGACGTTGGTTCCCGCCCCTGCCGGAAAGAACGGCCAACGCGCCTAATCTAAATTAGTTAGGCATGAGCCATCGCTAGGTCACCGGCGAACCAGTGAACATTCGCGATAAGCTCATTTGCAGTTTTGTACGCTGCGTTTATTTGTTTGCCACCATTATTTACGAGGTTGAGATGACATCCTCGGCTCGCGATCTTCGCCCCAAATCTCCCCGTCAAAACCCTTACAGCCCCATACTTTTCGGACCGGTCAACTTGTTTCATTTTGAGGAACTACGTTCCTCAACGTCCCGCCTTCGGCGGGACTGCTCTTCCTTATGTTCTTCTTTTTTACCGTATTTTACAGAGTTTTGTTTCAGTCATGGGTGGTTAACGCACCCGCGTCTAACTAATTTTTTATTCGTTTTATATTCGTTGATCAATATCCGTTTATTCGTTTTAGATCCGTTGATAGTTTCCGTTTACGGCTAAATCCCTCTGACCGATTCCTTAAGCGTGTCAAGGAAAGATTTGATCTGGCCTTCCGAAAGTTCCTGTTCCAATATTTCTCCGAACGCCTGCCAGGCGCCGGCTTCTTCCATCATCTCTTTGTTAGATTTGATGTGGTCGAGCTCGTCCTCGATCTCCTTCTGCAGTTTGCGGCTGGCCTCTTCGAGGGCCGACTCGGGATTGGTCATGCCCGTTTCTTCGATCACCTTCTGCAGTATTTCTTCGAAGGAAAGCTCTTTCTTCTTGGCTTCATACGCCAGCGCGGCCATCCTCACCGCGATCGCGCGCGCGTCCAGCTCCGGGCCCTTTGACCCCTCTTTGGGCGGCGGAACCGGCCTTGAGACCGCTTCTTCCTGTACCGCTTCTTTCGGTTTAACTTCTTTTGACGGGATCGGAGCCGGGACCTGCGGGCTCCCTCCGGGGACTCTCATCATATCTTCATCTCCTTGACCACTTCATGCGATACCGATTTGGCGATCGCTTCCAGTTTATTGTTTTCTTCCTGGGTCAGAGGTGCCTGCTTCATCTTCCGCACTTCTTCCTTCATGCAGCGGATCGCTTCCGTATAAAGATCACTCATGGAATAGGTTTTGGAAGGGCTGGCGGTCGCCGGTTTGGTCATTTCACTTCTTTCCTTTAAGAACTTTTTCAACTTCTCTATCAGTTTCTCTTTGTCGAATGGCCTCTCGTTTTTCATATTTCTTTTTCGCTTTTGCCGTCGCGATATCTACTTTCGCCCAGTCACCGTCAAAGTATATCTTGGTCGGCACGATTGTCAACCCCTTTTGCGAGACCTGCCCGATGATCTTTTTTACTTCGCGCTCGTTTAGAAGCAGCTTCCGTTTGCGCGACGCTTCCGACTCGGTCGTCTTCCCCATTTTATAAGGGCTGATACGCATATTATACAGCATTACTTCGCCGCCCTCAACCCTGCCGAAAGAATCTCTTAAATTGACGTTCCCCTGCCTTACCGACTTGACCTCCGCGCCCGAAAGCGCGATCCCGGCCTTGAAATTGTCGATAATGCCGTAATCAAAAAATGCCTGGCGGTTTTCCGCGATCAATTTATAGTATTTAGCCACGTAAATAGTATAACATAGCGGATATAATAATTAATCCCAAAATAACGCCATAAACCCTCACCCGCGTTAATCTGAATATGTTATCTTCATCTAACCCCCCTCTCCCAATGGGAGAGGGGGGAATTGATACAGTTAAACTTTAGAAAAACATGGGTGAGGGCCTTTTAAACTTGTCACGTTCTCCCACTCACAGCATAAACGTATCTCGGGTAAAATCAGTTATTAGATATACAGAAAGGAGAGTAGCGAGCGAAGCGAGCGTTGAGAACCTTGGTTCTCAAAGTGATATAACCAATCCGTGCTAAATAGGTTTGGGTTCTCGAAACGACTTAAGTTAACCGGTCAGAAAAGGAGAGGGGCCTCCCCTCATAATGTTTCCATGTTTCCATTATAAAGAATAAGGCCCCTGCTCAATTACAGAAGGATCGTCTGACCGATCTGTACGGTAACACTCTTCGAAGAGTATGAACCCTTGCTGCCACCATCTCCGGTCCTCAGGATCGAGTACCCGAGCTGGCCGTAAGTCTTCCCACCTAAGCCGAGGTCGCCTGCCGCGCCGACATAAATGTCGCCGCCGAGGGAACCACCGGTCTGTCCGGTACGATAGACCACATAGTTCACACCACCACCCACGAAGGTCTGCAGACCACCCATCATGTCGGCCGGGAGATTTACAACCCCACCGAGAGTGAGCGGAATAGCCTTCCAGGTGTTGCTGTTGATGTCATTGCCCTGAGCGTAACCTACGCCAAGCTTATACATAACAGCGTTCGCCGGTAATCCGACCATGGCGCCCAGACCCATAGGATCTGCGAGCATCACGTTCCCGGATACACCGAGCATTCCTGCGACCAATCCACCTTCAATCGCTGTGTTGATGCCCATGCCAAGCAATCCCGTAGGAGCCGGCGCTGGAGCTGCAACCCTAGCTGGAGGCGGTGGCGGAGGAACTGCGACTGGCGCTGGCGGAGGAGGCGGCGGCGGTGCAACCACTACCTGCTGGGCCGCGATCTGTTTCTTCAGAGCCGCGATCTGCTTGTTTAATGTTGCTTTACCCGCTTTCGTCTTTGTCTTTGCCAGCTTGGCCTGTAATGTCTTCAACTGCGCTTGAAGAGAAACCTTCTTAACCGCCGCGAATGACGGCGCCGCAATTGCGAAAACAAATGCCATAACTATTAACAATGCTATAACTTTTTTCAATTAAATCACCTCCCCTTGCCCAAAGTAAAGGGCACGATAATAATACAAATGTTATAGGCATATTGTCAAGCGGAATTTTGAAATTCATAATGCGTAAAACGCAATGCGTAACGCGTGATCATTATGTTATAATTAGCGCGCAATGGAAATCTTGGCAATAGTCATTTCGGCATTTACCCTTCTTATCGCCGGCTATTTGGTCTACACGCTCAATGCTAGGTCAAATGAACCGCAGACCGATAAAGCGGTCGAAATGATCCAGAAGCAGATGGAAGAGATCCGCGGATCGGTCACCAAACTTTATGCCGACAACCAGACCATCATGCAAAAGGTCAATTCCGACCTTACCACTACCCTGCAAAACGTTGATAAAAACGTTAACGTGCGGCTGGATAACGCCGCCAAGGCAATCAATGATGTTTACGGCCGCCTGGGAGAAGTCCAGGAATCGACCAAACAGGTCAATGAACTGGCCAAGGACATCTCTTCCCTATCCGAAATTCTCAAGGCGCCAAAGATGCGCGGCGGGCTGGGAGAGCTTTTTCTCGGCGACCTGCTCAAGCAAGTCATGCCCATTTCGAGCTATGAGGAACAGTACCGGTTCAAGAGCGGGGAAAAGGTGGACGCGGTCATTAAGCTCAAGGGCGCTATGGTACCGATCGACTCCAAATTCCCTCTCGAAAATTTCAAGCGGGTAATCGAGGCAAAGGACGACGCGACCCGGATCGCGGCTAAAAAGCAGTTCGTCCGCGACGTGAAAAAACATATCGACGACATCCGCCGTAAATATATCCTGCCGGACGAGGGAACCTTTGATTTCGCTCTGATGTACATCATGGCGGAAAATGTTTATTATGAAACGATCATCAAGGACGAGGACCTGGGAGATGAGAAGTCCCTTTTCAAATACGCGATCGATAACCGCGTCATCCCGGTCTCTCCCAATTCCTTCTACGGCTATCTCCAGACCATCCTGCTCGGCCTGCGCGGGATGAAGATCGAGGAACGAGCGCAGGAAATATTAAAGGACCTGGCCCGGCTCGAAGGCGATTTTCAGCGTGTGATGAATGACTTCTCGCTAATGGGCAAACATTTAAAAGATGCCTCTTCAAAATTCGAAGATGCGGAAAAGCGTATGATAAAATTCGGAGATAAACTGGGCTCGCTAGAGGAAAAAAACGAGCCTGTTCCCACCCTTCCCCTTTCCTAGACCGCCGATCTCGGACACATTTCGTTGTAGGGGCAATAGCCGCAGGTACGCGATGAAGGGGTCGCTTTAAAGTCGGCTTCCCGTATGCCATCGGCAACTTTTTTTATCTTCTCCCAAACTTTATCCAGGTCCCGTGCCGTTTTAGAAACACTCCCCACCAACCCCGAATCGATAAAATACAACTTAAGCCGTTCCGGCAGGGTTCCGTACTTTTCAAGCCATGACAGCGCGTAGATGGAAAGTTGTAAATTATCTTTGGTCTTTCGGTCGGCATCTTCCTGTTTTTTCACTTCGCTGGTCTTAAAATCGACAATGCTAATCCCTGCCTCTTGACCCCTGACCCTTGACCCCTGACCCTTGACCCCTGACCCTTTTTCTTCAAGCACCAGGTCCCATCTTCCGCGGATCTGTATCTTATCCCTGACGAATTTGAACTCTTCCTCCACGAATTTTACTTTTGCCTTTGATCTTTCCTGCGTCTTAAAGAACCGTTTTAAGGCTGCGGCCCCTTCCCGGAACCGGGTCTCTTCATGCTGTCGGGAGATGAATCCCTCGGAGCTCCAGTTATGTTTAAAAACGGTCAACAGGTCCTTTTCCCTGGATTTTTGTCCGGCCAGTTTAGCCGAAAAATAAGCCTGGACCGCTTTGTGCACCGCCGCGCCGTACATAATAGCGTGGCTTGGCAAAAGCGGGATATTGACGACATGAACGTATTTGTATTTGAGCGGACAGGTAAGATAATCGTCGATCAGATAGAAAGAAAGAGGAAGTATCTCCTCGTCCCGGATCTTCTTGAGAGGCGGAAAACTTATCTCTTGTGGAACAAAAAGCTCGATCTGGTCGATCGCTCTGGTGCGGATGGTCGTAACATCGGGCCGCGGCAGGTCGAGCGCTTCGAGCACGAACTGCGAGATCTTCCGCTCCCTTTTTCCGCCGTAATCTATCGACGAGGTTAAAAACAGTTCGTCCCGGGCCCTGGTCATTCCGACGTAAAACAGACGCCTTTCCTCCTGCAGATGGAAATCCTCGGTCGGCAGTTCTTCTTTGATCAGATCGTCGGGAAACCGGATCGCTTCCCTTCTTATTCTCACCGGGAATTTCTCCGCGACCAGCGAACACATAAAGACCACCGGGAATTCCAGCCCTTTTGCCTTATGGATGGTCATGATATTGACCGCGTCGGTCTCAGTGTCCGGCTGGGACGCTTCCGGGTTCTCGCCCGCTTCTTTGAGGATATTCAAATATTTAACGAATTCGGATACTTTATCTTCAACCGCAACCTCCTTGAACCTCCTCACCTTGTCAAAGAACGCGGCCAGGTTCTTAAGCCGGGTCTCGTTCTCGTTCGATTCTTCCGCCGCGAGTTTCCCCAGGAAGCCGGACCGCTTGAGGAAATGGTACAGTACTTCGCCGGTCGAATGGTTGCGGGCAAACTCCAGATAATGGCCGACATCGTCCATTATCTTTTTAATGTTCACTACCGATCCCTCTTTAAGGTCGTTTAAGACGTAGAATTCAGAATCCTTATCCGCTATTTGGTCAATGTGCGAGAAAACATGATGCAGAGTATAATTGCGCCGGTCGGCAAAGGTATTGATCTTTTGCAGGTCAAGCGGGTCCAGCCGGTAAAGCTCCGAAACCGCCAGGCCATAAAGCGCCGCGCTGTCGGCCAAGTCGCCGATCACTTTGAGGAACGACACCGCCAGCTTTACCTCTGGAAAAACGTAGAGTCCGCCCCCGCCCGAAAAAGCGTACGGTAGCGAGAGCATATTTAGCGACTGGCGGAACGGTTCGGCGTCGGCGTTGGCACGCACCAGGATCGCGAAGTCGCGCAGCTTAAATTCCCCGCCTTCCATTTTTTGAGAGATCGTCCTCGCCACCCAGTCGGCCTCCGAACTCACCCGGTCAAAATGCTTGTGCTCGACCCGGTAAGTCCCCGCGCCACGCGTAGCGGTAAGCTGCTTGTCGATACCGATCCGGGCCTCGAGCCGGTCCGGATTGTTGTGTTTTATCAGCCGGTAGGCGGAATCGAGGATCAGCTGGGTCGAACGGAAATTCTGCTTCAGCACGATCTTCCTCGTCTTCCGGTAAATTTTTTCAAAATTAAGGATGTTCGAGATCGCCGCCCCGCGGAACTTGTAAATTGATTGGTCATCATCTCCAACCGCCATTATATTTTTTTCTTTTCCGCAAAGTAGTTTGATCAGTTCGAATTGAGCATAATTGGTGTCCTGGAACTCATCGACCATGATGAATTTGAACCGATCGCGGTACGACTTCAATACTGCCGGATGCTCACGGAAAAGCCTTAGCAGCAGGGTAACCTGGTCGCCGAAATCGACGAACCCTTTTTTGGCTTTTAGCTCCTGATACTTTTTATAGACTCGCGCTACCTCCAATTGTTTTTCTGCCTCCATCTTTCTTTCCCCGCCCCCCGTATCCCGTCCCCTGGCCCCTTTCATTCTTTTCTTCGCCCACGCGATGTATTCTTCGGGCAAAATATCCTCGTCCATTGCTCTCGAGATCGCAGAGATAAGCGCTTCCACATGTTTGGTCGGATCGGATAGCGAGCGGTAATATTTAAGCGGGAACTCATGGATGTGTTCCCGGAAAAATACGATCTGGTCGGCATAAGCCAGGACCCGGTAATCGGGCCGCATGCCGAGATCGATCGCGTAATCGCGCAGGATCCGGTCGCCGAAGGAGTGAAAGGTGGAGATCGCGACGTCAACGTAGCCGTAAGGGACCATGGCGTCGACCCGGCTCTCCATCTCGTTGGCCGCCTTGTCGGTAAAGGTGAGAGCCAGGATCTCGGACGGCTTGGCCCGTTTATCCGCGATCAGGCGCGCGATCCGGCGGGTGATGACCATGGTCTTGCCGGTGCCGGCGCCCGCGATCACAAGCAGCGGCCCCCGGTTATGGGTCACGGCTTTTTGCTGTTCGGGGTTCAACCCTATAAGTATTTGTTCCTGGCTGTCCATGTTGTTTCTTCCCGTCCCATAATTATACCTCATTATCAGAATGCCTGAAATTTATCCTGATTTTATCTGAAAATAATACAGGTCATATATGAGGATAACAAAGGCTTTACTGCCGGTTTCATTGACGATCATCGCTACCACCTCGGCCTGCTGGCCGCAAAAACAGATGATCACCCGGCCCGCTTTAACCGCCTCAACCCAAGTTGCGCCCGCCAGCACGATCCGACCAGTCGATCGAATATTTGTAACCAATTATCAGGACATGGGGACAGCGGTCGAAGCCATCTTTTCTTTCAGCCCGGACCTCAAGGCCATATCATTCGGGGAGATCCATAAAGATACAGCTTCAAATCTGGTTTCCTCTATGCATTATTTCGCGATCTCCGTACTGCCTGTGCTCGCAAAACACGGGATAAAAGATATAGCCTGGGAATTCTTGCCGTATTCCGAGAAAGCCGCCAGTGAGGTTGCGGAATTCAATAGAAGTTCCAAATTAGGGCCTTTCCTTTCCAAGCAATGGGCTTTTAATGAGGATTATTGCGAACTGTTAAAAATGCTCGAGCAGGCAAGATCGCTCGGGGTCTCACTTTACGGCATCAATCCCAGCGGTTCGGCGGAACAAAGCCTCAACACATCGAACCAGGCTGAATTAATAAGTAAGAAAACGATCGAGATCGCCCATAGATTATTGGACGCGGGCAAAAAAGTGGCAACTTATACCGGAGCGCAACACAACAACCTAACCCCTCTAAACGAGGAAGAAACGGACTGGAGCTTTGGCAGCGACCTGCGAACTTACACCCATGGAAAATATGTCGAAGTGGACATATATGTTCCGGAACTGATAAATGAATACGATGAAGACAGGATCGCACTTTCCGACTGGAAAAAATACGTGCCCAAAACCGGCGTGAACCTGGCCGCATTCCCGGGAGGAAGATATGTTTTAATGCTGCCTCTTTCCGCGGAGCCGATAGTTGAAAAGATACCTGAAAGATCGCCAAATTGCGCAAAATAGGAATTTACCTGAATTTAAATTAGTGCTATAATTATTCCTAGATTTTGAATATTAAGGAGGTGAACGATCATGGGTGAACCAACTCCCGTACAGGGAGCAGGCGGCGGAGCAAAACCTCCAGCGGCAAAAAGCACTTTCAATATCACCGGCCCCCAGCTAAGCAGGCTTGCGGCAACCAGTCATTTGGCATCAGCCAAGCTTGGAAGATTTTCTTTGGATCAAGCAGGATTTAACCAATTTATGGGCCAGTTTTATAATACTGCTTATTCTGCAAAGGCTAACGGGTCTGGAACTATGACAGTGAGGCTTTCAGTTGATGCTAAAGGTAACGTCGCCGGCGTGAAAATTGATATGGCGAATTACAATTTTCATTCAACGCCTGCCATAAAAGCAGATAAAGCAACAGGCACAAAAGGGCAACCGGCAGTTACAGATAAATCTCAGGTTGCAAATAGGATGGCAGCCGACTTCGCGAACGCACGATTTGAGCCCACAGGAGAAGCTTTTGCGATTGAAGTTCCGGTCAGGATAGAACGCTAATTTCCCATAAAAGCGGGTTTTTTGGATCTCAAAAAACCCGCTTTTTATGCAAGTTTTACCCCATTTATACCGATTATTATATTGTACGGATAGCTAAAGAACCTATAAGGAGGACCTACATGAGTCCCGAAAAGACATTGGTTTTGGACCCGATCGTAATTCCCAGGGAGAAAGCCGCAGAAGAGGCCTCATCCTATAAATCCTCGTATGATGAGGAGCTTCAGCATACCGGAGCGCTGGATCATTATATCGCTTCTTCCGCATCGGGCAAATCAGTGAGCGTTTGCCTGTAATATCATGACAGCCATCGAAAACGGTCCACGGAACACTATCGCCATGCGGCCAAGCCAGGATCAAAAACCAGCCGTATCGGGCGATGGGAATAACCCCGGAACCGTTAAAAAGCTTCTTATCACCCCGGAACAAACAGCGGCAGCAGCCAAAAAAGTGGTAGAAAATCAAGACTGTATCCCCGATTGCGTAAATATCTCGCCTAAGGCAAAAGAAGAAATAAACGCCTCGCAAAAAGCAAAACAGTGGGTTGATAAGAATGTTCCGGTACAGCCTACCAAAAATGGAGTTAAAGGCCTCGCGTTCCGGTTTAAATTCTGAAGCTTATCTTCTGATCTTTCCGGCTATTTTATAATGACCCGGTCCACTCCGTCGATCTCAAGCACTTCAACCTTTACATCTTCTTTTATTGAGGTAGGTATTACCTTGCCGGTATAATTGGGATGGATCGGCAGTTCCCGATGGCCCCGGTCGACCAGCGAAACCAGCTGGACTTTTGCCGCCCTGCCGTAATCCTTCAATCCGTCCAGCGCCGCGCGCGCCGTGCGCCCGGCATAGATCACGTCATCCACCAGCACCACTATCTTATCGTCAACCGAGAAAGACATGTCGGACTTCCTGACGGTTATATATTCGCCTTTTTTGGCCAGGTCGTCGCGGTAGAGGGATACATCAAGAGATCCGACCGGCACGGTTTCCTTTTCGGATTTGCTGATGATCTTGGCGATCCGCTTGGCCAGCGGCACCCCGCGGTTCATGATCCCCACCAGCACCACATCCTTGGCCCCCTTGTTATGCTCCACGATCTCGTGAGCGATCCGGGTTAGGGCGCGGCTGATCTCGGTCTCGTCCATTACCACGCGGGCGGTGTCTTTTTTTTCCGTCATTTTATTTTCCTCCAATTAACTTGGCGCAGAACTCATCGATCCCGTCTAAAATCTTACTATCTTTGGATTCGGAATACAACCTTAATAGCGGCTCGGTGCCGGATGGACGGACCAAGAACCAACTGCCGTCTTTAAGGATAATTTTTACCCCGTCAATGGTATTCATCTTTTCGAGCGCGATGCCGGCCACCGATCCGGGCGGATCCTTCTTTAATTTTGCCAGAACGCTCGCCTTCTTGTTCTCATCCAGTTCCAGTTTTGCCCGGCGGCCTTCAAAATGCCCGATCTTCCTCTCCAGTTCCGCCCAGATCGCCGAAAGCGGCATTTTCTTCTTTGCGATCATTTCGCAGACCAAAAGATCGGCCAGCAGGCCGTCCTTTTCAGGGATGTGTCCGCTGATGGTAAGCCCTCCGCTCTCTTCTCCCCCGATTGCCACGTTCTCCTTCATCATGATCTCCGCGATATACTTGAATCCGACCGGCGTTTCAAACACTTTCACGTTATGGAGTTTAGCCACCGCGTCGATCATGTGAGTGGTGGCGACCGATCGCGCCGCTCCTCCCCGATAGCCCTTATCGGTTATCAGATATTCAAATACCATGGCAATGGTCTGGTTCGCGGCATAGAACCTTCCGCGCTCGTCCACCACCCCGAAACGGTCAGCGTCCCCGTCCATCGCCAGCCCGGCAGCGGCCCCAAGCTCTTTGACCTTCGCTTTCAGTTCGCCAAGCGTTTTTTCTTCCGGCTCCGGGTTCTGCCCGCCAAAAAGAACATCCCGATGATCATGGATCTCTTCGGTTTTAACCCCGAAGCGCGCCAGAATGTGGTCAAGAAAATTGCGGCCCGAACCGAACATGGGGTCTATCACGACCTTCAGTCCGGCGTTCCGAATGGCTTCAACATCGAAGAACTTTTCAATATACCTGGTATACCGCTCGCGGGGATCGATCCGCTCGATCTTTCCCTTCCGGCGCGCTTCCACCGCGAAGTCGATCAGAAGGTTGGCCTCGATCTCTTTGGTGATCGACTGGTTGGCGGGGCCCGCGTAATCGGGAATGAACTTGATCCCGCAATACTGCGGAGGATTGTGGGACGCGGTGATCATGACGGCGCCGCAGGCCTTCCGGTCTTTGACCTCCCACGCCACCACCGGCGTCGGCGTGTCCCGTTCGCAGAGCAAAACGTCGATCCCGGCGTTCTCCATGACATACGCCACCGCTTCCGCGAACTTGTCAGCCAGGAACCGGGCGTCGTATCCGATAACGATCGGGCGGCCGCTAAGATCGTGCCCGTGGATATAAAGGGCGATCGCCTGCGCGACCTTTTTCACGTTCGCGAAGGTAAATTCGTCCGATATTACCGCTCTCCAACCGTCGGTGCCGAACTTGATCATAATTTATAATTTTACCATAACTCACCCCCTAATTCCCCCTCTCTTAACAAGAGAGGGGGATACCCGAACAAAGTGAGGGAGGAGGTGAGTTATGTATGATAAAATCGAATCATGCATGACGCGTTCATGAGGGCCGCGCTCAAGGAAGCGCAAAAAGCATTCAGGAAGAACGAGGTGCCGGTCGGCTGCGTAATGGTGCGGGACGGCCGGATCATCGCCCGGGCGCACAATCTCAGGGAAACGACCGCCGATCCCCTGGCCCACGCCGAGATCATTTGCATGAAAAAGGCGGCCCGCAAGCTGGGCGGCTGGTATCTGCACCGGGTGGTACTTTATTCGACCCTGGAGCCGTGCCTCATGTGTGCAGGAGCGATAATCCATGCTAGAATAAAAGAGATCGTGTTCGGCGCGAGCGATCCGAAGGCCGGCGCTTCAAAGATCCTTAAAAAATTCGGCGTTCGGATAGTTAAAGGGATCCTAAAGGACGAATGTGCGGATATTTTAAAGAGTTTTTTTAAAACTTTGAGGAAGAAATAGCTGCATTTGTCATTTGATATTTGGAATTTGACATTTTGAGCGCAGCGAAACGGAGGGGTGTCCGAGTGGTTGAAGGAGCACGCCTGGAAAGTGTGTGTACGGGAAACCGTACCGAGAGTTCGAATCTCTCCCCCTCCGCCAGTTTAATAATGAAAAGAACGATATTGATTCTTTTATTGATATTGGTCCCGTCCGCCGCGCTGGCGGACCTCCAGTCGATCGGCATTCTCCCTCTGAAACTAAATTGCGGAGCGAGATATCAGGGCATGGGGAACACCAACGTATCGATCCCCTCTGACGCTAACACCGTTTTCTCCAATCCCGGAGCCCTGGTCTGGTCAAAGGGCATTTCGGTCAGCCTCAAGGATCCCAATAATATTTGCGCCGGAGAAGCGTATCCCACCGGGTACGGCGCGACCTTCGGCATCGGCATACTGATGGATTCCATCCCGGACGCGCCGGGCGCATCCTCGGTCTCAAGCAGCGCGCTTTTGCTGTCGGCCGGAGCCAGGCTGGACTCGATCCTGCCGCTACCGGACATCGCGGATACCGCAAAAAACATTGGACTTGGCGCCAGCTTCAAAGCCCTCCTTAGCGAATCAATGTCCCGTCCGGAACAGGGAGACCTCACCGGCAACGGATGGGAACTGGATGCCGGCCTGCTCTATCGGATGCTGCCGTGGGTGGATGTCGGCGCCGCCGGCTATAATCTTCTCCCCTACCAAACACTGGGCGGAGGAGCGCTGGCCTGGAACAACATTTCCGCCGAATCCATTCCCGCTTATTTTAAGGTCGGCCTGTCCGCCAAGATCGTCGGCGATATAAGGTCTCCTTATTATTGGGAAGACAACACGGTAATGTTGACCACGGACTTTGAATATTCAAAAAAGGCGCTGATGCACCTGGGCGTGGAATGGACACGGTCCGACCAGTACCTGTTTCGCGCCGGACTGTCGCAAAGCATTCGCAATGACGAGATCGTGACCGATCCATCGTTCGGGATCGGCTACCGGACGCAGGATTGGCAGTATGACTTTTGCTTTAACAAGGAGCCGGTTAACGGCGATCAAACCTTTTACCTTTCGGCGGTTTATTTTCCAAAGGACTGGTTCTTCCTCGCCCATCCGTTAATAAACATCTCGCTGCAAGACACGCAGTCAACCTTTGATCCCAGTATAGAGGTATCCGGCAAGGTCAGGCCCGAGGTCAGGGTATCGATCAATTCATCTGATGTAAGCACGGACGCTGATGGTAATTTTAAAACCGTCCTGCCCTTAAACATCGGCAGCAACGCGGTCACGCTGACGACCGATTACCTGGGCGAGCGGCAAAACCAGTATTTTAATGTTACCAGAAAAAGCATTCCCACCTCCCCAGCTGATATCATCTTTCCGGTCGGCACGGATATTGTTTTTACCGACACCATGAATATAACCGGCAAAGTCACGGACGGGA
>CAIYXV010000075.1 GCA_903930225.1 uncultured bacterium
CCGATATCAATCTGTTCAATACGCCGATGATGGTTGGATACTCCGGGGAAACGATGTTCATCAACGGGGGCACTTATTCCCGTTACTACAACATGTTCTTCGTGAGATACAACCTGATCTGAAAAAGGAAATTAGACATAGATGAATAGGGTTAGTAAAAAGATCAAATATTTATCTTTTTGGGCAGTATCATCTTCCATATTTATTTTATTAGCGGTCATGATGACCGGCTGCGGACAGCAGGCCCAGCAGATCTACAATTCAAAACCCCAACCCACGGGAATTATTGTGCGCGGAACGATCTGTAAATGGACCAACAGCGGGTTTAATAACGGCTCCAGCATAGTCAATCATGTCCAAAATCCGATCGCCGGCGCTTATGTAACGCTGGACGGGAACGGAATTACCATGACCACTACGACCGACTCGAACGGGGAGTACCGGTTTATCGGCATCCCTGACGGTAACTATACGATCAACGCCTCAAAAGAGGGATATATGACCGCAGTTGCTCCCCAGACCATCGTCATCAAATCCAACAGCCGGTCTTCGGAGAACGGAACGGTGTATACCGTTCCGCAATTCACCTGGTTTGATGAATGGACCTGGATCAAGGCCTACGATCCCACTCCCGGCGCAGTGATATCGAATAATCAGGTCTTTAAGGTCACATTTGCAACGCCGATGGATGTTTCAACTGTCAGATTTAGGCTTGTGCCGCAGGGTGTTCGCACATATTCCAGTATCGGGGATACGGTAGGGGTGTCGCTGGCCTGGTCAGCTGATGAAAAGACCGTGACCATTACCCCGAACGGTTCCCTATCATCAAACGAAGTATACCGGTTGGCGCTGGATTACAGCAATGGCGGCGGGAAATATTATCCTCTGGACAAAAGGGGAGTAGCTTTGTTCGTATCAAGCAATTCTAGTTATACCGAATGTTTGCTTCCTTATAGTGATTATCGTACGGTTTCGGGCCAGCTGCCGTTGGCGCCGTCGAACCTAATGGCGACCATAAATGGAAAACAGACATCGGAAGTTGATTTTGCCGATGTTATAACCGCGGCCAATCTTATTCAGCTTAACTGGGTTCCGGCCCCGAGCGGATCGATAACGGGATATAAGATCTATGCGGCAAGGGAAGGTTCGGTCTTGAATTATACTCCGCTGGAAAGCGATTCCGCTTCGAATACCAGCACCTCCAATAATTATTTTACTTCCAATATTTCCAAAGTCATAAAAGCGATCTACGGCGACGCGCAAGTCGATCCGATCGGGACTGGCAATTATCCCTTTATCAACACCCGGATCCATTTTAAGGTAGCGGCTTACAATGGCGACGGGGAGAGCGCCGGGGCCGATGTTTCGGCTCGCGACGTGCAACCGGCCGTGCCGCTTGGGTCGAGCCCGTACTTCTCGAACCTAGTCCCGTTTGCGGGCGGCTTTCCTGCCCAGCCGGTATATAATCACTTTATATTTCCCGCAATACCGTTATCGGAGCATAATCGTCTCTATATAATATTTAACGAACCGATAGATCCATCATCGGCGGCTACCGCGACCTACGCGCTTGACGGCGGACTGACGGTAACCTCTGCGGCCTACATGACCTCGGGGGCGGGTGGGGCCGGCATTCCATTTGGGGCGATCCAAATAGTCGCTAACGGAAATCTAAACGGCCGGACCCTGACTGTAAGCAATGTAAAAGACCTTTCAGGCAACCCGTGTACATCGATCAATTTTGGCCCGTTCACGGTTAACTAACGATCGAAAAAGTAAATATTTGAAGACGAGAGCGGATTAAAAACTGGTATTAAAATGGTCATTTGAAATTGGGGGAATAGGGGGAAAAAATGAAAAAGTTATTGGTGTTATTAATAGGGCTGTGCTTCATTGCAGGTGCAGGAATAATTATGAGCGGGTGCGGACAACAGACCCCGACCATAAACACGTCTATTTCGCAGCCGTCGGGATTAAAGCTAAAAGGGATCGTACGCGCTTTTACACTCAATGGGACGGTCGGCAATCCGGTGGCGGGAGCGATCGCTTCTCTTTCCGGTGATATCGCGAACCAAACCGTGGCCACCAATTCAAACGGGGAATACTTGTTTTCCGGCATTCCGGACGGCCAGTACGTGATCTTTGTAACGGCGGAAGGATATGTCAGGACCAGGTCTGAGCCGGTCCAGGTAAAACCATCCGCGAATATCCCGGCAGATAACACTATAACCGTTACGGATCTATATCTAAATTCAAATCCGATCATATTGGATTATACGCCGGTGCAAAATTCAATTGTCACCAACAATCCGACGTTCACGGTGACCTTTGATGAAGCCATGGATACCTCAACCGTTGTCCCCACACTCACTTCAAATGGTATCAGGACCTATGCGACGAGCGGGAACACGGTGCCGCTTTCGACCTCATGGAACTCGGCCAATAAAGTCCTAACGATCACGCCCCAGGCGCAATTGGCGTCAAATGAATCCTATGTCCTGGCCATCCCATCGTCCGCCAAGGATACTGCCGGATTTTCGATATCATCAGGCTTAGATCAGGCGCAGGCACTCTCGGAGAATTACCGGGTAACGACCGGCGGCGCGCCCGGGGCGCCCGCGAACGTTTCGGTGGCGGTCGGGACCAATATCCTCTCCAGCGACGCGACCGACGGCTCCACCGCTTATGCCAATTACTCGGATATTATGGATAATTCATTAAATGTACGTTTCTACTGGACTCCCGGCACCGGATCAATAACAGGTTACAAGATCTATATCGCAAGTGATGCCGGCGGGAATTATTCAAGGGTCTATGCGGCGGGCAATACCGGCAGGAATTATTTAATGGTTATGGCCGTACCTGCAAATGTTAATTATTATAGTACGTCGATGTCCAATATTATCAGCGCGCTTTACGGCTCATCAGCGTCGATCGACCCGATAGGCACGGCCAATTACCCCATGATAAACAAGACCTTGTACGTGAAAGTAGTGGCATATAACGGCGACGGGGAATCGGCGGCGGCATCGGGAAGCGCGAAAGACTTGGCCGGGCCGAGATTGAGCACGACGGCCAAAGATGCGACGAACTGGGCCACGGATACCCTTTTAGACAATAATTATATGCTGCCGGCGATAACCAACCCGAATGTGGCATACATCGCATTCACGGAACCAGTGGATCCTGCAACTGCAGGCGTTGCGGGTAATTACACGCTCTTGGGCGGCGGCAGTATTACCGGGGCCCAGGTGATGACGAGCTCTTCTTCACCGCTTACAGTTTTCACAGGAGGCCCAACTGACGCTTACACGATCGTGAAAATCACGGCCGACGCGGCGGTGTCTACTAAGACCATAGTTGTTAACGGCGGGTCGGTAAAGGACCTGGCAGGTAACGCGGTGACCAACAGTGGCGTGGTAGGCGTGGGCGCCCCATAGGGCTGTCAACGAATTCTATCAACGAATGATGGAACGAATAAACGAATTTGGAAGTTTGAGCGGGAATAAAACGGGAGAGAAATGAAGAAGATATTGGCCGGTTTGCTGGCAGTAATGATGATGGCGCCGACGTTTGCGGCGGTAGCGCCGACGAAGACAGCGGTAAAGCCGAAAGCGGTAGTGAAGACGGTCGTAAAAAAGACAATCGTAAAACCGGCAGTTGTGGTCAAGAAAACAACGACCGTAACCAAAGTAACGGCAATCAAACCGGCGGTACCGGCCAAGCCGGCAGATATTAACTTCAAGGATATCAGCAAGAAATATCCATATTACGCGGTGATCAAGAAAGCGGTTTTGGAGTACGAGATCATCAGCGGATATCCGGACAAGACGTTCCGGCCCGATCAGATCATGGCTAAAGCGGAGGTCCCGGGAGTAGTGGGGAAGGCGATGGGATATTTGGAAAAGAAATACGAGATCCCGCTTGAGTTCACCCCGACACAGATCACCGTACCGGCCGCACCGGCGGCAAACGCCGCTCCGGCCAAGGCAACGGCAAAGAATGCCAAGAAGATAGCCCCCAAGATCGCGGGCATGACGCGGCTGGAGCTGGCGGGAGAGCTGTCGCGGGCACTTACGAAGGTATATGAGAGATATGAGCTTACGCTGCCGGACCTGTCGCCGAAGACGCCGACGCCGGAAGTAAAAGCAGCAACCCCGGCGAAAGCGGTCAAGGGGAAAGCGCCGGTTAAGAAACCGGTCGCGGCAAAGAAAGTGGTGGCAGTTGTTCCGGAAGTAATGATGGATGTGA
>CAIYXV010000076.1 GCA_903930225.1 uncultured bacterium
AGGGGGTTTCTAGGGGCACAGCCCCTAGATGATTTCTTTTCATCCCCTTTTCTTTGTCATCCAAAGAAAAGGGGACAATATTATCTTTGTATCATGACAAAGAAAAAGGGAAGAACAATCTTTAGAAAATTAGTGTTAAAATATAATCAATGTTAGAAGAAATAGCGCTTGGATCTTGTAGAATTTGCCCCAGAAACTGCGGCGTTGACCGGTTAAAAGGCGAAAAAGGCGCCTGCCGGTCGGGAGCGCAGTTAAAGATCTCATCTATCGGGCCGCATTTTGGAGAAGAGCCGATGATCTCCGGGACAAAGGGATCCGGGACAGTTTTTTTCAGCAATTGCAACCTTAAATGCCTGTTCTGCCAGAATTACCAGATCAGCCAGGAAGGATTGGGACACCGCATGTCCGAAGAAGATCTGGCCGCAAAGATGATAGAGCTTCAGATTGCTGGCTGCCACAATATCAATCTGGTCTCGCCAACCCATTTTATCCCGCAGATCATTAAAACGGTCCTCATAGCGAAGGAAAAAGGGCTTAAAATACCGATCGTTTATAATTCGAACGGATACGAATCGGTAGATAGCTTAAGATCATTAAAGGGTTTAATCGATATTTATTTGCCTGATATAAAGTACTCCGATGATGAGAATGCTTTTAAATTTTCCGGAATTAAAAGATATGTCGCAGCGAACCGGGCGGCAATAGCGGAGATGTTTGGCCAGGTAGGCAATCTAATATTGGATGATTCTGGTATCGCGACCAGGGGACTGCTGGTCAGGCACCTGGTACTGCCGGACGATATCGCCGAAAGCAGAGGATCGCTCACATACCTGGCTTCGCTCTCAAAGAAGCTGTGGATCTCCATCATGTCCCAGTACCATCCCTGCCATAAAGCGGTAAACCATGATAGGTTAGGCAGAAAATTGAGGATCGATGAATACAAAACAGTGCTGGATACCGCATTAGAGCTTGGATTCGATAATCTATTGACCCAGGAAATGGACAGTTCTGATGTTTTGCTTCCCGATTTTGAACGCGCCAACCCCTTTAGCGGGAGGGTTTGATTTTCCTGGATTCCAGCTTTCGCTGGAATGACGCAAAACTTTCTGCTAAAATATCATTAATATGTCAGGACATTCCAAATGGGCGACCATTAAAAGGGCAAAAGCCAAGACCGATGCCGCCCGGGGCAAGGTTTTTACCAAGATCATAAGAGAAATAGCCACCGCCGCCAAGATCGGCGGAGCTGATACCACAGGGAATCCACGTCTCCGCCTCGCGGTCGAAAAGGCCAAAGCCGCCAATATGCCCAACGACAATATCAAAAGGGCGATCGACAAGGCGGCCGGACCGGATGCCACCGCCATGGAAGAGTTAACCTACGAAGGTTATGGCACGGCTGGGGTCGCGGTGCTGGTTGAAGCCATGACCGACAATAAGAACCGCACGACCGGAGAGGTGAGGAACGTATTTGCGAAGGGCGGAGGCAATATGGGCAGTACCGGCTGCGTTTCTTACATGTTTAAGAGAATGGGGATCTTAACTTACGACAAAACCAAATATGACGCGGACGCGCTCTCTATGGACGCGATCGACGCCGGGGCCGAAGACATAAAAGTCGATGAAAATGAGATCGAGATTATCACCCTGCCCGAGAATTTTGAGAAAGTAAGGGACGCCTTAAGCGGAAAAAAATATGATCCCATTAACGCCGATATCACCATGATACCGGCGACCACGGTCAAACTGGCCGGCGAGGAAGCGCGCAAGATGCTTAATCTGGTGGCGAACCTTGAGGATCTGGATGACGTTCAGGCGGTGCACGCCAATTTTGATATACCCGACGATATAATAGAACAAGAGACCAAATGAAGTTTGTCGCGGACTTTCACATCCACACCGTATCTTCCGGCCATGCTTACTCCACGATTGAAGAATACGTAAGAAAAGCGAAAAAAGTCGGGCTTAAAATGATCGCCATAACCGACCACGGCCCGGCCATGCCCGGCGCCCCGCATTATTATCATTTTGCGAACCTGCGCATGGTCCCCCGCACAATCGACGGCATAAGAGTATTAAGAGGGGTAGAGGCCAATATAATAAACGACCGGGGGGAGATCGATCTTAAAGATGAAGAGATCTTGTGGGGCGAGCTTGATATCGTAATGGCTACTTTCCATCCCCGCTGCGGCTATGAGGACCAGGGAGAAGCAAAAAACACCCGTGTATTGCTAAAAGCCATACAGAATCCACGTATCAATATTATCGCGCATCCGGAAAACCCCAAATTCCCCGTAAATGTGGCGGAGACCGTGGCCGCGGCCAAGGAGCGCGGAGTATTGATCGAGATCAACAACAGCTCTGATGTTTCACGGCCGGGCAGCCGGGAATGCGCTCTTAAATTCGCGAAAGAGATAAAAAGGGCGGGATGGAAGGCGGCGGTGGGCACCGATTCTCACATATCGTGCATGTTGGGTGATTTTAGATACGCTCTTTCTATCATAAAGGATGCCAAATTAAAAGCCTCCGATGTGATCAACACATCGGAGGCTTTGATCAACGCTTATCTTCTAACTTAGCTATTTTACCGGCGTAGCTATTATCTTTGGAGCCTCGGTCCCGTACCCCTTGTCGAAATTCATCAGGTCACCGACCAGGGTCTTTACCGGCCGGGTGCGGAACAGTATCTCTACCGCTTCCGCGCGGGTCAGCTTTTTATTGGCCTCAAAGGGCTTGCCTCTTAGGAACTGCAACAGACCGTCCCTGAACGATCCGGCAATGATCTTGGATGCCCAGTGACCGCTGCTGATATCCCTGAAGATCGGAGTGTAGGCTTCTTCCGTTACCCCGCCGAAGCGCGCGATCATGGCTAAACCCTCTGCGCGGGTTATATTGGCGGACGGACGGAAGGTTTTATCCGGGTAGCCAAGAACGATACCCGACTTGACCGCGAAATCGATAAAGCTGCTTGCCCAGTGCGTGACCGCCACATCTTTAAATTGCGACTTGGTGACCGGTTGAGCGGTCTGGCTTCCCAGCCTGGTCCTGACCAGCAGAGCGGTCAACTCTGCCCGGGTGATGTTGCCTTCGGGCTTGAACTTGCCGTCCGGATATCCGGTGATGATGCCAAGGGTCCCGATGTCGTTGGTCTGTTCGAATACCCAGTAGCCGGGCGTGACATCCGGATAGCTTACCAGACGAAGTATCCTTCTGCGTTTGGATTCAAGCAGGGAGCCTTTTTTATCAAATCCCTGCACCCAGACCGTGTTCTTCCCGATCGACTGCGGAACATCAGCCTCGAACGTGCCCTTGCCGGATAGTTTAAGCCAGGTATCCTTTACCTTGGCGGATCCGATCTCAACATCGCAAATGCCGGCAAAGGTAACCTGCGCGTTTTGAGTAATGGTGGTCTCAAGCGGGTTGGTGAGCTTGATATATTCCTTTTGCACGTTCTTTACCGGCGGGAAGATGCCGTAGCTCAATGAGAAGAAATGATTGTCTATTCCATAGGCGCCTTCGAACAGGTGATAGGCGTAATCGAACCGGAATCCCTGGAAATAGACGCCCAGACCCGCGCTAAGGTTATTGGCCACGCTGCCGCCGACCTGCGCCTCGTCGATACCGGCGCGGATGGCCAGCAGGTCGATCGGTTTCCATTCGGCGCCGAGCTTGAAGAGCATAGGAACTTTGGAGCGTGTCGGTTCCATGATCGCATCGAGTAATATTGTTACATTTTGGTTACGGAACGAACGGAAGGCATTTTCGTCGCCCAGCACATTGGCCGCGATACCGAGCTTTAAAACATGCGGGAAACCATCGGTATAGTTGCTGCCCTGGAACGAAAGTTTGCCTCCAAGGCTCGCGGGGAGGAGATTCTGGAACGCCGCGCCATAGTTCAACCATTTAAGCGGGGTTTTCCCCTTGATACCGGCGTCAAGCTCGATACCGGTGCCGCTGGCCCCGGAAAGCCCGCCGCCTGAAAGCCCGGCACTAAAGATCTTGAAGTTCAAACCGTAATCGATATTGCTCAAATTATTCAGCCAGGGCGCCTTCTGCGTCAGCGGCTTTATAAATGATGTGGCCAGCAGGTTATCAGTGATCCCGCCGTAAGATAAAAGGAACACATTGTTGAAATAATTGATGGTGGAAAGGGTAGGGTCGATCTCATAGACCATGTCCGAAGGATCGGAATCCGCGATCGGACGGGTAGGATAGGCGCCGCTGATGGTGGAATTGACTATGCCCAGGCCGAAATTACCGACCTTGGGAATTGGATAAACGCCGGAAAAGCTCAAGTAATTGTATTCTTGAAGCAATTGGCCCGACATGGAGGTTATCTGCCAGCGGTTTATCTCGGCCAATCCGGCCGGGTTGGTATAAATGCTGTTAATGTCGTCCGCCAGACCGACCGAAGCTCTTCCCATTCCCAGGCTGCGCGCGCCGGTGGCCAGAGTGATCGGATCGGGAGCGATGCCGCAGAAACCGGCAGACTGCAGAAGGATCACGGACAACACGACCGCCAAAACCACTGCAATTTTTTTCATCATATTATCCTTTCACCTTTTTATATTATTGCTTAGGGAGCCGCGGCAAGTTTGCCTTTGCCGATCACTTTCTTATTGTCGTGGTCAACGATCTCCCACAGGTAGATGCCGGCCGCTAACCTGGTCCCCTGATCGGTTGTAAGATCCCAAACCACCTTGTTCGGGTTCGCGGAACCGCCGGCCTGGCCGCCCACCGTACCCGCGACAAATGCGAATTTCTTTACAACCTGGCCGGTTATGTCGAACAGGAAGATGTCGATATTGGCATCTTTAGACAGGCCGTACTGGAAGATGACCGAGCTCTGGCTGGCCAGGTGCAGAGGGGATGGGTTGTTGATCGGAATCCCGATGACCGACACCGGCCCGCCCATAACCGACACCGATGCTACCTCGTCGGTCGTGCCGACACTGTTGCCGGCGTAGAACTTGAAGGCATGATCTCCGTCTGGAATAGTGTCACCCAGGGACTTTAAATTGACGGAGAAATCGATCTCCTTGGGCAGCTGCGGACCAAGGACTTCCGAATAATCGGAGAATTGGCT
The DNA here is from genome assembly GCA_903930225.1 of uncultured bacterium. Classification (GTDB taxonomy): domain Bacteria; phylum Margulisbacteria; class WOR-1; order XYC2-FULL-46-14; family WPAF01; genus CAIYXV01. The sequence goes on from CAIYXV010000076.1 coordinate 5,087, forward strand.
TAAAGTATAGGTCTTGGTTACCGCCGCGCCCTCGTCCATGACCACGGCAAGAGTATTTTTGTCGATACCGATGTTGGCCGCGGTCACCTGTACAGATATCTTTGGCTGGTTGGAAACGACATATTTCAGCTTGCTCGCGCCTTCGACCAGCTTTTTCTGGTAAAGCTTGCCGTCGAACCAAACGCTTTTAACCACCGGGATCTCGGCCAAAAGCCAGCTGGGAACACCGCGTTCTTTTGGCTTGCCGATCCCGCCGCCAAGGGTCAGCTGAAGGTCGGGCGAGGTATCCCAGCCGTTGCCGGAGATGGTGAGCGAAATCGGATTAGCGCCGTAATTGTCGGCGCCGGTAACCGTCGCGATGTTATAACTTCCGGGCGTAAGGGTAGTGCGCCAGTCGGCCAGCGTGTTAACCATGAATTCTCCGTTCCTTCCGGAGCGTCCGGTAGTGCCGGAGGTGTCATCCGCCCACCAAGCGTCGGTTGTGGCCGGATACACCACCACGTCGCGGCCGTTTATGGTAATAGTCGGATCATTGGTGGGGGCAAGCACCTTGCCGTCGACCCAGTAAATGCCGTTGTACAGCATCTGGGCCTCGGCGCCCGACAGCATAATACCGGTTAAAGCTAACGCCGATATCAGGACGACCAGAAACTTCTTCATCATTATTAATTCCTCGATCCGGTAATGCTGAAGGTGGTGTTCTTGATCACGTACATCTGGTATGCCCGGTCTTTTTCGATCGAGGTCAGGGTTAACGGACCAAGACCCGAAGTACCGGTGGCAGTATAGTCGTTAAGGTTGGTGCTGTTGTACTTGATCTCGAAACCTTCCGGCTGTTGTATGGACGGGTTCCACCAGCCGATAGAGTAAACAATGTTAGAGGTTTCCTTGCTGTTGACATAGGTGACCAGGTCGTTAAGGGTAGGCGAGGTGACCGCCGGCGTCTGGAAGGTCTTGTAAGGGATCGCCAGGGTGTTCACGCCCAGGCCATTGGCTTCGCGGGTGAAGACATAGGTCTTGGTTTCGGGTCCGCCGCCGCCGCCCGAAAGGGTGGTCCAATCAAACTGCGTGCTCCAGGGGCCGGCAGGCACGAAATCGTTATAAGCCCTGACCTTGAAGTGATAAGTGCCGCCGCCAAAGGGCAGGCTGGTCTTGGGATCAGTCGCGGGAAGCGACCATGATCCACTGCCGACATTTACCACGCGGTTCACATCGGTATCTCCGGGTTCAGTTTCCGGATCAAGCCAGTATTTTAGCGTGTAGCCTGTCGCGATGATCTTGTTGGGCGCGGTACCTACGCTGTAAGACCAACTTACGGAAAGCGCGAGTAATACATTGTTCGTATAACCCTGTCTCTGGTTAGATTCTGTCCCTCCGGTAAAGCTCGGGGCATTTACCACCGGCCCTGCCAAATAATCAGTGGTAAAGGTCGTGACATCATTATGTTGAGGGGGGACCGCTCCCGACGACGCCGGATAAATGCTAGAGAAACCATAATGGTTGCCCTGCGTCCTGGGCGCTCCGGACCAGCTTCTGATCTGAATTCCGGTTGTTGTGACTGTATCATCGTATTGATAAATCGGACCGCCCAAAAGAGTATAAACAAAAGTATCATCCCTTCCGCTGGTCGAGAGGGGGCTAGCCGGGGCTCCGCCGTAGAAAAACTCGATATTAGCCGAGCTTGCGGATGCTGGACCGGTATAAGTTGGGGCAAACCCTGATCCCGATTGATTAGTTAAAATACTGTTGCCGTTGATTTTAAGCTCGATACCACTGCCGTACGACACACCCGACAGGATCAAACAGAACGCGACTATCCACCCCCCGAGAATTAAAACAAATTTACTTTTCATTCCATTTCCTCCTTAACCTAAATTAAAATGTAAAGTTCCAGTCATACGCGCCGACGTTGGTCGGGCAGTAGTAGAACTTTCCGGATCCGACTTCAAAAGATGCGACTGAAAGATCGTTCCAGGTGCCGCCCACGTTGGTGCTCATGGTGAAGCCCTGCGAAGAAGCATTCCAACGAAAGATCTGGTCTCCTTCTCTTCCCGCCAGGCCGACCGCCGGAGCGGTCTGGACCACAGGATAGGGATATCCGACTAGATTGTACTTAGTGCCAAGGTTCTTAACTATTCCGCCGACGAAATTCCCAACTGTACCGACCAAGCAGACCCTTGCCGGATTGGTGCTTGGGACATAAGCCGCGTAGTGCGCCGGAGTTACATAAAGGAAGAACCCATCCCCGAATTCAAAATTATGGACCGCAGTCCAGCTGGACCCGACTTTAGTGGCCATTTGGTATCCCTGGGTCGGCTGATCCCACCAGAACATCTGATCGCCTTCCAACAACTGATCACCTAGAAGGGTGGGGATGTCTATGTAATTTATATTGAATGGGTTAACCCATGAATTATACTGCGTGCTCAGGTCCAGGTCGACTTTGCCGACTGTCCTCTTATTATATGCCTTAACCCCGTCATCTCCAAAGATCTGGCTCTGCGAGCGTCCGGCCGGGACCACACGGTAATAAGCATTCTGTCCGTCCCTGACGTGTATACCCGTGACTGTATACTGGGTCTCTCCTGCAGCAAAAGTTGCGATCGGGCCCGCGCCCCAGACCGTGGTCTCGCTTGTGAATGGAGTTCCGGTCCCCTTATATTCCCAAACTTCGGATGTGCCGGGGACAGGCGAGCCGGTATTATAGCTCCAGTGGAGAGTGATCGTATCGGTAAGAGCCGGGCCATCCCTAGTTATATAAGTATTGTATATCCAGCCGTCATCCGCCGCTTCGGTAGATCCTCCGGGGCCGACACCTGCTTCAAGTGAAAGATTTACGGTGATCCAGCCTTTCTGATCGAGCGTGACCGTTTTTGGCTTTGATCCCCAGTTGTCCGATCCCTTTTCCACCGCTACAAGATATGAATTTAAGGGATCAATTGGCTTTATTTTCCCGTTGTCAAAAATATTGATCGTGAATTTACCGGTGGCATCGGTCGTGCCCCGGGCAACGGTGGGGTAGGACTGGTAGAACACAACTCCTCTGCCTGCCAACGCTCCCGGCGCCGCATTCGGAGTAACGGTTCCGATCGTGTAATACAGTGAATCAAATACATGCGGCTCGTCGACCGCTGCCAACGCCATCGGCGCGGCTGACGCCAGGAAAACGATTATTAAAAGTTTTAATGCAAACTTATTAATATTATCACCTGTTCCCGGATAATGTGAACGATATATCGGTAGAGACGGACATCTGATAAACCTTATCCCTTTGGATAGTTTCGCCTGCTAATGTTGACGGCGCGCCATTCTGCGCTACCGGCGTTGTGTCTACATCGGTCCATCCCACCATGATCTGATTGTTTTTGTCCCACCAGCCGACGGTCTTGACTATAGTCGTACTACCCGCGGCGGCTTTTATAGCGGATACCAAATCAGCAAGAGTAGAAATTCCCGTTGTGTGAGTAGGCACCGGCGAGGTTGCGTCAAACGTAACCGTTCCGGACATAGGGACCGAGAACTGGTTGATGCCGAACGAGCTGGTGACCTTTTTGAATGCATAGAGTGCCGCAACCGCACCGCCGCCTCCGCCGCCAGCCAACGCGTGGGTTACAACACTGCTGTCCGTCCCGACTCCCCATTCATTCTGATAGTTGACCTGGAATTTGTAATTACCTCCGGTTATAACATCGGGAGACTGCAACGTTAAGGTTTGGGTCCCCGGCGGGTAAGAGTAGGCGGGGGCCACGACCTGAGAAGTAGGAGTTCCGGGCCTGGCCGAGCCGTCATTGTTCCATTTGTACCAGTTCGGGTTGGTAAACGGCTTTATCGAATTGGTCGCCGCGGTCCCGGCTCTGGCGCTGGTCACCAGGCTTGCTTCCGACGTGGTCTGTCCGGCAAGGTACGTGAACGACTCATTGAACTGGGTTATGACCGCGGTATCGGGAACATTTGCCAGATGGTCGCAAGTGATGGAGGTAATGTAATTATCGGTCGGCAGGGTAGTTCCCGCGGATACGCCATAAGCGCCAATTGCGTAATAATTATTCAGGGTCTGTGCGGTCGTGTCCCAGATCCTTACATATAAGGTGCCGCCAGCGCCCGCCGGGAAGTTGATCTGGTATTTGTTGTAATTGGTGCCGCCGATATTCACGTAATAATATTTAATGGAGTAGCCGCCCACGCCGTCCAATATCCTGGTCCCTGTGTTTGAAGCAGGCAGGGAGTTGGCAAAGAACTCTATCCTCGTCGCGTGAGACGCGTATGGATGCAAATTCGCCGCGGCGATAGGGGCTCCCAGATGGTCATTGGCCGCGGTATCGGTAAAATAAAGGTTCGCGCCGTCCCCGTAAGCAACACCGCCCAGGATCACAAAGGCCAAAATATAAATACACGAAACAAGAATTTTTTTCATAGTCAGTTTCCTTCCTCCTTACGGAAATATGATCGTCCAGTCAAATGCCGAGTTCGGACGGCGATAGAACATCGAGTTCGATATCGCAAAATAATTGATGTTTCCCGGCCAGCTGCCGACATAAGTGGCAAGGGTCATGCTCTGCGAGCCAACGTTCCATTTGATCAACTCATCGGCGGTATCAGGCGTCAATCCTATCACTTCCATGGTCTGCGACATCGGGTATGGATTAGATACCAGATAATACGTATTCTGGAGAAGGTTCCTGACGAACGGGGTCGAGTAGTGGCCAATTTTCCCCGTGATCGCGAGCTTTTTGCCGTCAATATGAGACCTGACAATAAAACCTTCGCCGATCTTAAGATTATCTTCATCGCCGCCCCATCCACTGCTATATGTGCCGGGATGGTATCCACTGCCGTCCCACCATAAGTATTCTCCGGCATCTCCCATCTGTTCCGCCAGGGTCGCTTTTAGTGACGCGCCGTCGGTCATGAAAGGAATATTGGCAAATACATACTTATTATTAGGCGTGGCGATCTCGGTCTTGCCGACTGTAATCCCGTTGCATTCAGAACTTAATATAGTGGTCCCGGGAGTGGAGGGTAGCGGATTGGGAACTACACGGTAAAACCGGTTCAATCCGTCGTAAGCTTTATTAGTATCCTTATAGATCAGCGTACCGCTTGCGAAATTAGCAAGCCAGCTATAGCTGGGAACGCTCGCGGCATAAGAATCAAGCGTAGAGGTGGTTTCAACCTCGACCGAAACATTTATGCCGGGATGTGCCGGATCGATCGTCCAGGTGAGAATAAGGTCATTATTGCTTGCGTCGCGCGTGACAAGGGTATTCCTAACCCATCCGGTATCCCCAAAATCAAAGGGAGATCCCTGGAAAAACCATCTAATGTTATTGCCCGCGTCGCCGCCGGTGGAATAGCTGGCGTTAATAACGACTGCATTGTCATTGACCGAATCCTTAACATTGACGCGGGAAACATCCCTGCTGGTAGAGCTGGTGTTCGTGGGATTGATATGCCATTGAGTTGGGGTGGATGTGCTTCTTAAAATAAGCTTATTGCCGGCGCCGAAGCTGTCGCCCCTGAAAAACATCTGGCCCTCGACGGTTTGCGTAGTGCTTGCCTCAAAGGTTACGTTGCGGTCGGCGGCAGCATGGTCGCCATTAATTACAAAATTATAGAATTTAGTGTTGCCCCTTACGTTCTGGGCGGCGCCCACGGGGGAGGGGGTGGTCAATTCAACCGTGCCGGAGGTCGAAGAAAAGACACCGTGGTTCGTCCAGCCGCCGGTCAACTGAATGATGCCCGAGCTTTGAGTGATGGTGCCTTCGTTGGAAACGTCACCGGGAACAATGATAATAGCGGTGGAGGCGTCGAGGGTGGAGCCGGAGCCGACGGTGATCCCTGCGGCGTTGGCGGAGCTTGAGACTGCCGCGAGCACTAACAGCGAGAAAAGCAGAATGCCCAAGTTTTTATTTAACAACATTAGCTCCTAATTAATTACTTACTGCGCTGCTTTACGATTTATTATAACACACCCGAAACCCAATGCAACAATATTTTTTTATTTTATCCCAGTCCCGAAACTAATGCAACAGTTTCATAGATTCTAACTCACAAATAAATTTTGTCAACCGGAATTTCCAAATTATTTTTTTTCGCGCGAGCGGATCTCGTTCACTATCTTTTTCAGTGAAACGATCTCTTGCTTCAGGGCATCGTTCTCGTTCTTCAATTCCCGGATCGATTCGACCGCCAGCGCCTCGAAGCCGCGAATGGTAAGTGTTTTATAACCTTTGCTGTCCGTTCCCACCCATGAAGGCATGACCTTTTCCACATCCTGGGCGATCATTCCCATTTGAGTCCCGGTAAGATTTCCGTGATCCTTTGGTTCTTTCCATTCATAATATACGCCTTTAAGGCCGAGCAATTTATCAAGGGCGCTTTTAATGGGGGTTATATTTTTTTTCAATCTCATGTCGGAGGAATCGGTCCATGATCCGCCGCCGGGCTTGTAGCCGTTGGCCGCGTATAAATTTCCGTTGACGGTAAGGAGGTAGCCAGGTGCGGTTGTTCCTATGCCAACATTTCCTGATGAGGCATCTTGATGGATCCAACTGTTCTGGTCGGCAGCGAGGAGAATATCCATATTCCCGTTACCGATGCCGACCGAATAACCTATGCTGTTGGTGAATTGGCTTCCAAAAGCTACCGAACAGGTATTGCTTGTGGTCGTCCGGTCGCACATTGCCACTGAGTTGGAACCGCTGGCGTATGTTCCGCCCCCGGCCGCTAAAGAATATCCACCTGAAGCATATGTATTCGCCCCCAGCGCGACCGCGACATTATTCGTGGCGTTGTTTTGATAGCCGACCGCAAGGGATCGCGCTCCGGTCGCGGAGCTCTGATAACCCATTGCCACCGCCCCTCCGCCGGTCGCCCCGCATTGATATCCTTCGGCAAAATTATCCGAAGTTGTGCCGGCTGATGAGCCATTGCCCATAGCCGTGCACGCAATGCCAGTCGCATAAGTCCCTGATCCCATTGCGGTGGCATAGCTATTGTTAGCGACAGTGTTCGCGCCTAAAGCAGTTGAATAATTTCCGCTAGCGTTCGCTCCATATCCAAGGGCGGATGCATAATCGCCGGCAGAGCTATCCCCAAGAGCGGTTGCGTAACTGCCGTACGCATTGGAATAGTAACCGCCGGAGGTTGAATAGTTATTAGCATAGCAGTGATCTCCCATTGCGGTGGCAGAGGTCCCGTATGCATATGTGGCATTTCCCATTGCGGTTGACCCGATGCCATAAGCGGAGGATGTCCATCCCATGGCGGTCGATTCATCCGCATTTGCGATAGAACCTCTTCCCATGGCGGTTGAATAATTGCCGTTGGCAGTGCAATTGGTGCCCAGCGCCATGGCATTGGTTCCCACCACGGTTCCACCGTTGGTTTTAATCTTGCCAGTGAATTCGGCTGCGGCTCCATTGGGACTGGTGCCATATAACGCCGATCCGTAATTGCTTGACGCATAAACGCCGTATCCGGGATTGCTGACATCTCCGGAATGTACAGCGTAGATCGCGGATTTTGTGTTTGCAGAAGTTGCACCCCTCACGCCGTCCCCGTTTGTGCTTGTTCCGACAACCCCGGTTCCATTCAGGCTGTCACCCTGAACGCCGGCGTTGGTCCAGGCGGAGACCCCGCTGTTGTTCTTTCCCATGACACCGGTCTTGGTATGGTCTATGGTCGACCCGAAGACGCCGTATCCATTATTTGATATGCCGGTTACTCCGTTCCCGCCGGCAAAATTAACCCCCTGTACCGCATCGGGATAACTTAAGCTCCATCCGCGGACTGCGGCATCGGCGGTCGCGGTGCTGGAAGAAGTTCCCCAAATAGCGACCGGGGACAATGCCGTAATCCAGCCGGTAGCCAGAGAAGCCGACCTCATATCTCCATTAACCTCAAGCGTTGCGGTCGGAGCGGTCGTCCCGATGCCGACTTTGCCGGTCGTTCCGATTCCGCCGCTGGGACCGACAAAAAACGTGGGGAGATTGGAATTGAAGCCCACCATTAATGAATTTGTCACATTATTTATCAAATTATTTGAACTGGTGCCGTTTCCCAAGGTAATGGCATTAGCGGCGGGCCCCGCCGTCACATGCTGTCCAATTGCAATAGAATCGGTACCACTGGCAGTCGAAGTGTCGCCGATTGCGACCGAAAGGCCTGCGCTGGAGACAGTGTTTTGTCCCAGAGCGATCGAACTTCCCCAACTGGCATTTGCTCCCAGCCCCAGGGCGATTGAAAAATTTCCGCCGGCAGTTGCGTTTGGCCCGGCGGCGAAAGCAAAAGCTCCGGTCGCGCTGGACGCGGCATTTCCAAAAACCGCTGAGGCAGCGCCGCTGGAATTTTTGACTTCCAGCTGTGCCGTCGGACTTGTGGTCCCGATCCCGACGCTGTCGGTGATCGTCTCCAATGAAACGATCCCGGTCCCTTTTCCCCATCCTCCGCCCGCTCCTCCGCTGCCGGTGGCCGCGGTCTTTTGAATGGTCCCATCGGGGAATTTAACTCCGTTGTTCGTTCCCGAGATCTCGATCGAGCCCACAACTGTGAGCTTGGTGCCGGGGCCGGTTGTCCCAATGCCAACGTTTCCACCGATGAACGTTTTGCCGGTCGCATCGATCGAGGTGACGATGGTCGAAGCGTTGTTCCTGATGATGAACGCGCTGGAGCTGGTAGTTGAATCGAGTTTGGCATCAATGCTGGCGGCGAGGCAGGGGAGGGCGAAAGCGATCATGATGACAAGGAAAACAGGCGTTAAATATTTCTGCTTTTGCTTTGTAAGCATAATTAAACACTTATAATAATATGTTATTAGACAATGTCAACCGAAATTTTTAAATTATTTCCCGAATCGGGGTTTGAGCTCTGCGACCTCTTTTTTCAAAAAAAGATTTCCTGCTTCTGGGACAGTAATAACTTAATAACCATCTTTGCCGATCTGATCGTCGGCTATCAGGGCCGTTTACCTAAAATGGCAATTCAATGTATTCAACGGACAGAACCTGGATGACCGGTGATTGTGGCCCGGATACCACCGATATCTTCATTGTTACAACATCGCCGGCCGCGACCTTGAGCGGTATTGGAAAAGCGAAATCCAGGGTGCGGTAGCTGCTATCCCCGGTGGTCCCATAATCGATATACTCTCTTCTGAAAGTAGCCCTAACCGTATTTCCGGACCCGACCATAAGTTCGACTTTAAATGGGATGGATCCGGCCGCGTCATTTTTGGCATCAAAGCTCATATGCGTGATGATGATGTCGGCGGTCGGAGTAAAAATAGGGATGACTAACGGAGTACTGTTGGTAACAGATCCGCCGCCCATCGAGGATGATTTTACTTCTTTTGTTGTATATGCCGGATCAAGCTCAATCCATTGTGATCCGTCATGATAATTCATCCGATGGGTGCCAGAATCGAAATAAACTTTACCGGCGGCAGCTGGCGGCGCAGACATAGATGCTAATTTAAGATCGCCCTGCACATTCAGCTTGGAGCCGGCATCAAGAGTAGTACCGATCGTTATATTCCCGGTTTTGGCGTTAAGATAAGAATTGCCGTTCGGGTTCAATAATATGTCCGGGGGGTCTGAAGATGATGATCCCTTTCCGATACCAAGTGAAAATGGGACCGTATTTGTGAACCAGTCTCCCATTGCAACGCAATTCCCCGCCGCGGCGGTGGTTCGACCGCCTAATGCAGTGGAATAGCCGCCAGAAGCAAGGGTAGAGGCTCCAAAAGCAGTATCGCAGTTAGCTGTCGCCCTTGTATTCCATCCCATGGCAAAACAGCTTGGAGCGGTTGCCTGGGTTTGATATCCCAATGCTACCGATCCATTTAAGCCGGTGGCTGTTGTCCGGACTCCTATTGCCACTCTGCCAATGGAATCTATCGTGGCGACTTTATTTAAGCTGTTATCTTTGACCGTAAATGCGGTAGACCCGTTACTGCTGTCAAGTTTCACGCTGACATCGTCGGCGAGGGAGGGGAGAGAAAGGATCAAAAAAAGAAGTGCGATCAAAAAAAATAAAAACGGTTTCTTGCCCAATTCAGTCAACTCCATTTTTTGTAATATCAGAGATTAGCTAAATAGTAATATAGAAATAATAATTGTCAAATGGAATTTTAAAAATCATCCCATGATAGAGGGGCGTTCAATATTTTGAGCGTCATGATCAGGCTGCCGGCGCAGATGCTATATGCAGATGCTATATTATATAATGTAAAGAGCGTTATTTGATATTCAGGGCCCGTTTAACGTCCTCGAGGACGTTTTGCGCGGTGAACGGCTTCTCAATGAAGGCGGTAAGCTTGTCCTGCGCGATGCACTGCATGATCTTTTTAACCTCGCCGGTGGCGGTGATAAATATGACCGGCAGGGCAGGGTATAACGAGCGCACCTGCTTTAAAACTTCATAGCCGTCCAGTTTGGGCATGTTAAGATCAAGCAGCACCAGATCGTAAAGATCAGCTTTGATCTTGTCCATCGCTTCCTGTCCGTCGGCCGCGAAATCGAGCTTGAAAGCTGACTCCTTCGACAGGATCAATTCCAGCGATTTACGGGCAACTTCTTCATCATCGGCAATAAGAATTTTCATGTGAACACCCCGATTGCTATATTCTATAGCAGGTTTTTAACGCATGCAAGCGCGAAATATATTCTACAGAATATTTTTCCATTAAACTGTTTTAAGATAATCGACTTTATGCTAACATAACCGGTAGATATGACCGAAAAGATCACTCTCCCCATTGCCGGGATAAGCTGCGCTTCCTGCGTTGCCGCGATCGAAAGCGGATTGAGGAGCTTCAAGGGCGTCGTTTCCGCCAATGTCAACTTCGCTTCCGAAAAAGCCACGATCGAATACGATCCATCGATTACCGACATCAATAAGATCAAGGAAGTAATCCGGGCAACCGGTTACGAAGTGATCGAACCGGAAGCCGGGATCGGCGAAAATGTTTTGCGGCTCAAGATAATCGGCATGGATAACCCGCACTGCGTCGGCGTTATCAAAGGCGCGGTCGAAAACCTGGCCGGCGTGATCTCGCATGAGCTTAAGGTCAACGAAAAAGCGGTGATCAGGTACGATCCCAAAAAAGTGGCGCCCAAGGCGATCAAGGACGTGATCCTGGCGGCCGGCTACACGCCGATCGAAGAGAAGGAAGCGACCGAGGACGTCGAGCGGGCCGCGCGGGAAAAAGAGATCGCCAACTTAAGGAACCGTTTCATCGGTTCGCTCGTCTTGAGCCTGCCGCTTTTTTATTACATGCTGCACATGCTGTTCGCCTGGCCTATGCCCGAAACGATGATGCGCAACGCGCCCGTAATCGAACTGGTGCTGACAACGCCGATCCTGTTCTTCGGCAGTATATTTTTCACGCGGGGGATAATTTCTCTCACCAAGACCCGGACCGCGAACATGGATACGCTGGTATCGATGGGGGTGGGCGCCGCCTATATTTACAGCCTGTACGTTACGATCGCTATCTGGCTGGGAAGGGCCGGATTCGGACCGGCGGATCTTTATTATGAGGTGGCGGGATTCCTGCTGACTTTTATCCTGCTGGGTAAATACTTCGAGGCGCTCGCAAAAGGCCGCACCTCCGAGGCGATCCGGCGCCTGATCGGCCTCCGGCCGAAAACCGCGACTGTCATGCGGGATGGCCATGAAATCGAGATCGGGATCGATGAGGTGGCGATTGGCGATATCGTGCTGGTCAAGCCGGGAGGCAAGATCCCGGTCGACGGCGCGGTTACGGAAGGGGATTCAAGCGTCAACGAATCGATGGTCACGGGCGAGAGCATCCCGGTCGAAAAAAAACCGGGCGACCGGGTGATCGGAGCGACGATCAACGGCACCGGCGCGCTCAAAATAAAAGCGGAAAAGATCGGCAAAGATACTTTCCTGGCGCAGATCATTAAGCTGATCGAGGACGCGCAGGGAAGCAAAGCGCCGGTAGAAGATCTGGCGGACCGGATCTCGGCGGTATTCGTGCCGGGCGTTCTGCTGATCGCGCTGGCCGCGTTCGCCGCCTGGCTGCTCCTTTACGGCAATTTCGGGTTCGCGCTGACGGTCTTTATTTCGGTGCTGATCATCGCCTGCCCGTGCGCGCTGGGGCTGGCGACCCCGACCGCGGTGATGGTGGGAACGGGGATCGCGGCGGAACACGGCATACTCATTAAGACCGCGGAGGCGCTGCAGCTGGCGGCTTCGATCAATACCGTGGTCTTTGACAAGACCGGAACGCTTACCCGGGGCAAGCCGGAAGTAACGGATGTTCTAACGGACGGGTCAAAACTGGCCTCCGACCTGATCTTTTACGCCGCGCTGGCCGAGAAGAGGTCCGAGCATCCGCTGGCCGAGGCGATACTGAAAAAAGCGAAAGCGGAGAACATCGTGCCCCTCGAACCGGAAAAATTTTCTTCCATTTCTGGAAAGGGAGTGGAGGTCGAATTCAAGGGAGAAACGATCCTGCTGGGCAACCGCAAGCTTTTCGAGGAAAAGAACATTCCAGTCAAAACTATAGAAGGAAAGCTTAACGAGCTTGAGGATATGGGAAAGACGGTGGTGATCGTCGGGGTCAACGGAGCGGTGTTCGGAGCGATCGCGGTCGCCGATCTGGTCAAGGAAAGCGCCAGAGAGGCGCTTAATGAACTGCGCAGGATGGGCAAGGAAGTGGTGATGATCAGCGGCGACAACAAAAGGACGGCGGAAGCGATCGCCCGGGATCTGGGGATAGCAAAGGTGTACGCCGAGGTCCTGCCGGCGGATAAATCAATAAAGATCTCCGAGCTGCAGCTTTCGGGGAACAAGGTGGCGATGGTGGGGGACGGGATCAACGACGCGCCGGCGCTGGCGCAGGCGGACATCGGGATCGCTATCGGGTCGGGCACCGATGTGGCGATCGAGACCGGGGAGATCGTGTTGGTCAGGGACGATCTAAGGGATGTTGTAATAGCTATCAAGTTAAGCGCCTACGCCATGAGAAAAATAAAACAGAACCTGTTCTGGGCGTTCATATACAACATGATCGGCATTCCGATCGCGGCGGGAGTGCTGTTCCCCTTTACCGGTTTCCTTTTGAGCCCCATCATTGCCGGCGCCGCCATGGCTTTTAGTTCGGTATCGGTCGTGACCAATTCACTGCTGATGCGCAGATTCAAAGTTTAAATTCAGCCGAACATTGGCCCTCACCCACTATATTTCATATTCGTGAACGTATTTTTGGCCGCCCTCTCCCAGAGGGATAGGGCAAATAATAAATGTGACCTTCGTGGGGTGTTCGTCATTCCAAGCTTGACTTGGAATC
>CAIYXV010000077.1 GCA_903930225.1 uncultured bacterium
AAGAGGGCCAGACGGATAAAATAATCAGCGCGCCGCACGAAGAATATACCCGCCGTTTAATCGGAGCGCTTAAAGCATTAAAACCAGCATGATAAAAGGTATAGATCTTTACAAGGTTTACGGGTCGGTAAAAGCGGTTGACGGGGTTTCGCTGGAAATCACAGCCGGAGAAAGCCTGGGCCTGGTTGGTGAATCCGGCTCGGGGAAATCGACCCTGGCCCGCTTGATCTTAAAATTAATTGAGCCGACCGCTGGGAAAATTATTTACGATGGCATTGCGAATATTCGCCGGGAATGCCAGATCGTTTTCCAGGATCCGCAGACCTCGCTCAATCCCAGGATTAAAATAGGTGAGGCGATTGCGGAACCAATCCTGATTCATAAGTTGTTACAGCGCGAAAGAATGTTGGAGAGAGTAAAAGAATTGCTCGGGCTGGTTAGCTTGCCGGCAAGTTATACCAACCGCTATCCGCATGAACTGTCCGGAGGGGAGAGGCAGCGGGTGGGAATCGCGCGCGCGCTGGCATCTAATCCCCGCTTTTTGGTGCTGGATGAGCCGGTTTCGGCGCTGGATGTGTCGATTCAGGTTGATGTGCTAAAGCTGCTAAAGGAGATAAAACAGAAGCTGGGCCTCACTTATCTTTTTATCGCTCACGATCTAAATGTTGTCGGCTATATGAGTGACCGGATCGCGGTGATGCAGCAGGGAAAAATGGTTGAGCTTGGCAGCCGGGATCAAATATTGAATCAACCAACTGAGCCTTATACCCGCAAATTGCTCGAAGCTACACTGAAGATCTGATCTTTTCCAGCCGTTTGAAAAGTTCGCGGGAAACGGTCAGTCCGTTGTTCATGATCAGCTGCAGCACATCCCGGGTTTCGGGGAACCGGTTCATCAGGGAGAAAACCGCTTTGACCTTTTTGGAGTTCTTCACCGAAAGGTCCGCGAGGATACCGTGCAGACAGATAAAAACGTTCAGGAAGATGCCAGCTACGCGCTCGCTCTCGTTCATCGCTCCCAGATAAATTATGTCCAGCAGGTTAAAAGTATCTTCCGCTGAAATATCCCGTCCAGAAAGATAGGCAGTCAAACGGTCGCATTGTTCTTTTTGCGATAAAAACTCATCCAGTAGCACTGCGACATCGGCGGCCAGTTCCTGGCGGCGGGCCCAACTGCGTTTTCTCCATTCGGAAAGGGTGGTTGAACCTTGGCTTTTAAGGATAAGCTGATCGATTGTTCCGTGATCCTTTGCAGTAAAGCGGGAAGAGAATCCGAAGTAGAGGACATGTTTGGTTCCTCCGGTGATGCGGACGACCAGAGAGACCGTCCGCCGGCGGAATGGCTCTGCGGCCCGCTTTAAACCGATAAAACGGTTTCCAAAAATTACCCCTTCGGCGTTTTGATTCTTGACCGTTTCCAGACCTTCCAGAATAATGATGCCGTCTTTTAAAAAGCGATCGGGGATGGTGTGGCGGCTGGAATAGAGGAGCCGCCAGTCATTATCTCTGACCAGATAGTTGC
>CAIYXV010000078.1 GCA_903930225.1 uncultured bacterium
GCTTCCGGGGCGGTCCTGGCGGGGAGGTGGCTTGTCCCGAGCGAAGTCGAGGGAGGCTTGGCTTTTAAGTCGTTGGGGCGGTTTTATGAGTTTCTTTTTATAATAATAGGATCACTGGGAGCCAACTGATTTTAGCCTTTAAACGATTCCCCCTTAATCATGGACATTATGCTTAATGCTGATAGAAATGCCTGCCAGCTGCTTTCCCTATCGTTATAAGATGGATTTAATGACTAACCATAAGAACTTCCCCTTTGCCATTGGCAAATATGATTTAATGGCAAAACCCCAAACGATCAGCACACCGAATGACTCTTCCCTTCCACCTTACCTTTACCAGGTAGATCATGAAAACAAGTATAACAATCATCGACAGTGATCAATCGAATAAGTCTTTTGTAATTTAAACATGCCATAGGCAGATAACTATTGGATATTGGACAATAGACAGTGATCATTAAACATAATTACCATTACATAAGCGCAAATGCATGCGTACACCGGTAGACTATATAGAGATGTTGCGTAGCAGCCCGAACATACCGCAGCTTATTTGAGATGCTTCTTGTCTCCGTGGATCATATTTGGTAGGATTATACTGAAGGTTCGGGGAGAGACGGTCCACCGAGTACCTCGACTCGGCCTTCGGCCTTGATCGAAACAAGTCCCTATTGCGAGGAGAGAGAAATCGAGCGAGGCCGAGATTACTTTTAATTGCCGTTACTTTAATCCTATTTGAAGACATAGTCATATCGTTATATAATTACCTCAATGTACGAGCATCATAAACAGCCGCTGATCCCTTTTGACCGCTTTCTGGGAAGGTTGCTGGGAAGCTTTGCGCTGGCTTCCGTCTTTATCGCCTTTTCTTTGTTGATGGGAGCGGCCGGATACCACTACACGGAAGGCCTTCACTGGATCGACGCATTCTTAAACGCGTCAATGATCCTGGCGGGGATGGGGCCGGTTGACCAGCTTCGCACGAACGGGGGAAAACTCTTTGCCACATTTTACGCGCTTTACAGCGGGATCGCTTTTTTGACCATTGCGGCGATACTGCTTGCCCCGATCATTCACCGGTTTCTTCATAAATTCCATCTGCAAGAAGAAAAGTAAAAGGAGACATCATGCAAATTAAAGATAAAGTCGTGATCGTTACCGGGGCTTCGGAGGGAATAGGGGCGGCGACGGCGAAACTGCTGGCCGCGCGCGGAGCGAAGGTGGTCCTGGCCGCCCGAAAGGCCGAGGTATTAAAAAAGATGGAAGCGGAACTGCCCGGTTCTTTCTCTGTCCCGACCGACATGAGAAAGCCCGATGACATCATTGATCTGGTAAAGAAAACGATCGAACGCTTCGGCCGGATAGATATCCTTATCAATGACGCCGGACAGGCGCAGTATGGAACGATCGAGACCGTTGATGTAGCTGGTTACCAAAGCATTGTCGAGCTCAATGTTTACGGCCCGCTTCGCTCGATGCAGGCTGTGATCCCGCAAATGCGCAAGCAGGGTGGGGGAATGATACTTAACGTAAGCTCAATGGTATCAAAAAGCTATATTCCGAACCTCGGTTCGTACGCGTCGACCAAATATGCGCTGAACGCGCTTTCGCTAACCGCGCGGCAGGAGCTGGCGAAGGACAAGATAATCGTCAGCGTTTTTCATCCCCGGATGACCGGGACGAATTTTGGGAAGAATTCGATCGGCGCCCGCATGTTTACGGACCTCGCCTCTTCGCCGTCGACCAATAACATGCCCATCGACACGCCCGAAGCGGTAGCAGAAAAAATATTGAAGCAGATCGGCTCCGAAGAAGCCGAATCGATGATGCCCTGATGGGAATAATTACGAATGATGAATTACTAATTACGAATGATTATGAATGAAATGCGTTCCATTAAGCTTCCCGCTCCCAGAGGCATTGGCAATAAAACCGTGATGGCGGCCCTGCGCGAAAGAAAAACCGTCCGCACGATTAGCAGTAAAAAGCTTCCTATCCAGCTCCTCTCCAATCTCCTCTGGGCGGGATTTGGCGTTAACCGAAAGAAAGGCCCGTTAGGCATTCCCGGCCGTACCGCCGGCTCGGCCAGCAACTCGCAGGAAATAGACCTTTATGTGGCGATGGAGGATGGGGTTTATCTATATGAAGCGGTCCCTCACCGCCTTGTTCCCGTTGTATCCGGCGACCTGCGCAAGCTGGCGATAAATAAGGGGCAGGATAGTATTGGCGATGCTCCGGTGCGGATAATTTATGTGGTTGATATGGATAAACTGGTCCATTCTAAAGGCTTTAAGGAACCGGGGCTGATCGATCCGGAGGTGCAGAAAGCTTATTATTATGTTGATTGCGGCTGGATCGCGGGCAACGTTGCCGTCTATGCTGCATCAATTGGTTTATCGGACTGGTTCCATAACTGCCAGAAGGATGCC
>CAIYXV010000079.1 GCA_903930225.1 uncultured bacterium
CAAAAGCCGCCCGGAAAATATCCTTTTACTTTTTATGGTTTTTTCGCGCACTGTTCTCCCTGATGATGTTCAAAAGCAATTTCGCACCGCAGAAAAGATCATCGACCGCGATCCGCTCGTTCCGGGTATGCACCCGGTCCGCCCCCACGCCAACGATCAAGGTCTTGATCCCCAGTTCATTGAAGATATTCGCGTCCGAGCCGCCGCCGGTCCTTTTTATTTTCGGTTTGATCCCCAAAGCCCCCAGCGCCCGAGCCGCGATGCCGACCACCCGATCTTCCCGGTCGAGGCTGAAAGCATTGTACATGCAGTCGATGCTCATTTTAAGGTTCGCCCGGTTGCGGGAGCAGGCTTTGGCCAGCTGGCGCCGCATGTTCTTGATCTGGGCTTTCAGCTTTCGGATGTTGTGGCTGCGCGCCTCGCCTTTTATTTCTACTTTTTCCGGGATAATGTTGGTGGCGATGCCGCCCTTGATGATGCCGATATTGGCAGTGGTCTCCTGGTCGATCCTGCCCAGTCTCATTTTAGCGATGGCTTCCGACGCTACTTTGATCGCGTTGATCCCTTCTTCCGGGTGGATGCCGGCGTGCGCCGCCCGGCCGATGACCTCGGCGGTCAGGTTATACTGCGTCGGCGCCCTATTATATAATGTATCAACGTCCCCTCCGTCCAGCACATAACCGATATCAGCGTGGAGCATGCCCTTCTTTATCAATCTTGCGCCCCTCAGGCCGGTCTCTTCCTGGACGGTAAAGATCAGCTGGATGTCGCCGTGGGGGATCTTTTCTTTACGCAACATATTGAGCACTTCCATTATCACCGCGACCCCGGCCTTGTTATCGGCGCCGAGGATGGTCTTCCCGTCGGAGGTGATCATTCCATAGCGAATCCTGGGTTTGATATTTTCTCCGGGGCTTACGGTATCAAGATGAGCGTTAAGCAGTAGTTTTGGGGCAAACTTGTCTTTGCCGGAAATGTCGGCAAAAATATTCCCGATCCCGTCCCGATGCGATCTTATATGCATCGCTTTTAATTGGCGGCGGACCAGATCGGAGAACACCTGCTCATTCCCGGACAGGCTCGGGACCTTCACATAATCGACGAAACGCTTTACCAGTTTACGTTTTTGTAAAATGCTCGTAACCTCCGGATCGAAGAGGCATTATTTTACCATAAGTATCAACTAATTTTACGCCTTTTCCGCTTCCAGTCATTTCGCCAACCACCGCGGCCTTCACTTTTAATTTTTTCAGCTTGCTTTTGGGCACGGTGAATACCAGCTCGTATTCTTCCCCGCCGTAAAGCGCTTGTTCAACCTTTGCGCCTTTTGCGACCGGCACCTTATCTTTAAAGATCAACGCTCCGGTACCGCTCCGTTTGCATATTTCCAGGACCGAGCGGACCAGCCCGTCCGAGCTGTCGATCATCGAGGTGGCGACTCCTGACTTTGCGATAATTCTTGCCTCCCTTACCCTTAATTCGCAATTCGTAATTCGTAATTCGTAATTCTTTGATGCCGGGCCGCCGAATTTTCCGGTAACGCAGATTAGGTCCCCCGGCTTGGCGCCGGAACGGGTCAGCAAATATTCCTTCTCCACTTCCCCCATCAATGTAATGCTGATCAATATCTCTTTTGGAGAAGCGATCGTGTCCCCGCCAATAATATCTATCTTGAAATTTCTGGCAACCGAATCGATCCCTTTATATAATTGCTTCACCTGTTCAACGGAAACACGGGAAGGAAGACCGACCGTCACCAATGCGTGCGTCGGGTATCCCCCCATCGCCGCGATATCCGAAATGTTCGCGACCAGGCTTTTCTGCCCCAATTTAAAGTACGACAGCCCTTTCCTTTTAAAATGAACATTTTCAACGAAGGTGTCGGTAGTAATCAATTGGTACAGTCTTGAGGTCTTGTTGTCTTGAGGTCTCGCAGTATTTAAAACAGCTGCGTCATCCCCGATCCCCATAACAACATCAGGCCGATGCCGCCGCTCCGTGTTCTTTAAAAGTTCGATCAGGCCGAATTCGCCGATCTGATTGAGTTTCATCAGGAAAATTATATCACAATAAAATAGCTTTTATTCTTCCGCCAATCTTTTTGCGCAATCAATTGAGGCCTGGGCATTAAGATAATCATGGCTGGTTTTAGGAAAAGAATCTCTAATCCCCTCCATGGAAATGATCGTGATTTTTTCAAAAGGAGTAGTAATTCCACTTATATCTTTGACATCCACGATCGAATCAATGGCTGTTTTCCCGTTATTCACCACTCGAAGCCAACGATAATCATCCTCAGGCATGATCGCGGTTTCGGAAAAACTTTCTGCCGTCTTCACATTATAATTAAATGCAACGTTTTTCTGCTGCAAATAGCAACCCGCAGGATAAGACAAGCATTGCAATTTCAGAGATGTTTCCGACCTTTGCGCCCCTGCTATCTCAGCGCTTTTTAATTCGACAGGAGAAGACGAACATAATCTCTTTAAAGGCGGAGATTGTTTTCCGCACCCCGTGTTTGATCCGATCATACCGGCCAACACTATTCC
>CAIYXV010000080.1 GCA_903930225.1 uncultured bacterium
CCCGTTTTGGCAACCGCGGCGACATTCTCCAGATTAATTCCCCCCGATGCCTCGGTCTTGATCTTTGCGCGCTTACAAAGCCTTACCGCCTCGCGCAGGGTTTTAACGCTCATGTTATCAAGTAATATCCTATCAACCTTTAAGCCTATCGCCTTTTTAAGCTCTCCGATCGTCTTCGTTTCAACTTCTATCTTTCGATCCCGGCCCCTTGCCCCTGGCCCCTTGACCCTTTTAATTGCCTTTTCTATCCCGCCCGCCAGCTTAATGTGATTATCTTTTATCAGAATGGCATCAAACAATCCCATCCGGTGATTCGTCCCGCCGCCAACTTTGACGGCATACTTTTCCAGCATGCGCATTCCTGGGATTGTTTTTCTTGTGTCCAGGATTTTTACATTATTTTTGGATTTTGATGTTTGAATTTTGAATTTTCTCGTAAGAGTGGCGATGCCGGATAAATGCTGGAGAAAATTCAAGGCCACCCGCTCGCCGGTCAATATTCCCCTCGCCGGGCCGGAGACAACTGCAATGATCGCTCCTGTTTTAACCGCCGTCCCGTCTTTTATCTTTTTTTTAAGCTTGATCCGGCGGTCGATCGTTACAAAAACTTCCGCCACGATATCCAGCCCCGCGATCACGCCGCTCTCTTTGGCGCGAATGACCGCTCTGGCCTTTTGCCCCGCCGGCACGATCGTGTTGGTCGTTATGTCCCCCGAACCGACATCCTCCGCCAGCGCCCTTCTAATAACTTCCTTGATTTCGGATTTCGGATTTCGGATTTCGGATTTTATCATTTGAGTATGAACCACACCACATAATAATAGACCAGCGGCGCGGTAAGGATAAATGAATCCATCCGGTCCAGCACTCCGCCGTGGCCGGGCAGGATGTTGCTCGAATCCTTGACCCCGGCGTCCCGCTTGATCAGCGATTCAACCAGGTCCGATAACTGCGCCATGATGCCGATCAAAAGGCCCAATACCAGCGCGTGCGTTCCGTTGATCATCGCGATGCCCGAAAATATCTCCGCCGCGGCGACGCAGGTCAGAAGCCCGGCGATCGCGCCCTCCCAGGTCTTGTTCGGCGAGATCTGCGGCGCCAGCTTGTGGCGGCCGAAAAATCTTCCCGCCAGGTACGCCACCACGTCGTTCGCCCAGATCGTCAGCATCAAGAAGAATAGATATCCGCCGTGGACCGTCAGCGAACGCATAAAGATCAGATAACTGAAAAACCAGCCGATATAGATCATGCCGAGGATGGTAACGGCGACGTCCACGATCGTGTCTTCCGCTCTTTTAAGGAATATGCCGGAGATCGCGGCGATCGCGACCGCCGAGCTCAAAAGGGCCGAGTGCGCCGGCTCCCAGTGCCTGCCCACCGCGTAATGCGCAAAGATGATAAAAAAGAGGGCGATCAGGTTGCCGACCCAGTAAGCCGGGAAGTACCCCTTTTTCATCATCATGTTGTAAAATTCATTGATCGACGCCAGCGTCAGCGCCAGCACCAGCAGCAAAAACGGCACCCCGCCATAATAGGTGCAGGCAAAAATTATCGGGACCGATATTAAGATCGTTATTGACCGGGCTTTCATTTTAACTGCTCCGATGTTTTCCCGAACCGCCGCTCGCGCTTGCCGTATTCCTCGATCGCCTTTATAAGTTCCTGCTTGTTAAAGTCGGGCCACAAGACATCGGTGACGTAAATTTCGGAATACGCGATCTGCCAGAGCAAAAAATTCGAGATCCTCATCTCGTTCGCGGTGCGTATCAGCAGATCGGGATCCGGGATTCCTTTTGTATATAGATTGTTCTCGATCTCTTCTTCGGTAATTTCCTTCCTCCTCCCTCCTCCTCCCTCACTTCCTTCAATTCCCTTTACAATTTCGTTCACCGCGTCCGTAATTTCCGCTCTCCCTCCGTAATTGACCATTACGTTCAGGTTGCCGGCGGTGTTTTTTTCGGTCAGGTCCATCGCCCACCGCATTTTCTCCTGTAATTCTTTGCTGAATTGCTGAAGGCGGCCTAAAAATCTTATCCGCACATTGTTCTTGTGGAGTTTGTTTACTTCGTTGTTGATGGCTTCCAAAAACAGCCCCATTAAAAATCCCACTTCATCCTCCGGCCTCTGCCAGTTCTCGGTCGAGAACGCGTAGACGGTAAGATGCTTGACTCCCAGCTCATTGCAGGCTCTCACTGCTTCTCTTAACGATTCGGCGCCTCGTTTGTGTCCGGCTGCCCGGGGCAGGCCGCGTTTTTTTGCCCACCGGCCGTTGCCGTCCATAATGATAGCGATGTGTTGGGGGATGTTCTTTGCGTTCATCTTGGTGCTCTTATTTTAGCAATTTCCGGATCTTATAATTTCGACTTCATTGTTCGGATTTCGGAATTAGGATTTCGGATTTTCCCCTAGACTTCCATTATCTCTTTTTCTTTCAAAAGCGCCGCCTTGTCCGCTTCCAGTATCTCGCGGTCGGTGATCTTCTGCGCTTCTTCTTCTTTGAGCTTCTCGATGTCCTCGGTGATCTCTTTTTTCTCTTTGCTCACCTTCAGCATTTCCATCGCTTCGCGCCTTAAGTTGCGGATCACCACTTTCGCTTCTTCCGCCTCTTTCTTGATCATTTTTACCAGGTCTTTGCGCCTTTCTTCGGTAAGCGGGGGAAGGATTATCCGGATCACGCCGGCGTCGGTCTTGGGCGTCACTCCCAGCTCGGATTTCTGGATCGCTTTTTCAATTTCTTTTACCGCGCCTTTGTCGTAGGGCTGTAGGGCGATCGTATGCGCTTCCGGCACCGAGATCCCCGCCAGCTGCTGCAGCGGCACCTGGGCCCCGTAGTATTCCACTTTCAGGTGCTCGACCAGCGCGGGAGACGCCCGGCCGGTCCGTACTGCCGCGTATTTCTGCTTCAGCACATCGATCGCTTTTTTCATTTTTGCTTCCGCGTCTTTTAAAATATCCGCCATCGTCTTCACTCCTTATTATGGGTTATCAATGTCCCGATCTTCTGCCCGAGCACGGCCTTCTGCATGTTCCCCGCTCTCAATAAGTTCAGCACGATGATGGGGATCTCGTTGTCCATGCACAGCGAAGCCGCGGTCGAATCCATTATTTTGAGGCCCTTGTTGAGTATTTCAAGATAAGTAAGCTTGGAATACTTTTTAGCGTTCTTGAACTTCATCGGGTCCTTATCGTATACCCCGTCCACCTTTGTCGCTTTAATTATCACCTGGGCGTCCAGCTCGGCCGCCCGGAGCGCCGCTGTGGTGTCGGTCGAAAAATACGGGTTGCCGGTCCCCGCCGCCAGTATCACCACCCGCCCCTTTTCCATGTGTCGGATCGCCCGGCGCCGGATAAACGGCTCGGCGATCTGGCTCATCTCGATCGCGGTCATCACCCGCGCGTAAACCCCGTTCCGCTCCAGCGAATCCTGAAGCGCCAGCGCGTTGATCACCGTGGCCAGCATGCCCATGTAGTCGCCGGTCGCCCGATCCATTCCGGCCGATGATCCGGCCAATCCCCGGAAAATATTCCCCCCGCCCACCACCACCGCGGCCTGCACGTTTTTTTCTTTGACTTTTTTTATTTCCAGGGCGACATTATCGATGATATCCGGATCAAGCCCATACCTAAGTTTTCCGCCGAAGATCTCTCCTGAAAGCTTCAAAAGTACGCGGGTATATCCGGGTTTGGTCATGTTGTAATTATATCACATTGATACTATAATATTGTCAACATGATGCTCTTCCCTTATTTCGAGCTTTTGGCCTCGATCTTTACTTTGCTTTTCGCTTTCAGCATTTTTAATCGGCATTACGAAAACAAGCTGGCGCGGTTCTTCGGACGGTTCGCGCTGATCGCGTTTTTGGCAAGCATTCTGGAATATTCAGTGCGCATCGCCTTCACCCTCGAGCTGGCGGCGTGGCTCAACCGCTTAAGCGGCGTTTTCTGGTGCCTGATCTTCCCGGTCTATGCTCATTTCTGCCTGATCTTTGCGAAAAAAGACGATCTTTTAAGCCGGAAGGGTTTTCTGGCGCTTCTTTACCTGCCTTCGGTTGTATTAAGCGTTCTTTTTCTGGCGGGGAACGTGATGTTCATCCGGCACGAGATCTATCCTTTCGGCATTGCCACCCAGCCTTCCGCTTTCTACTGGCTTTACGCCCTGCAAACTGTGGTTTTCGCGGCCTGGGGGTTCATTATTTTGAACCTTTATTCCAGCCAAACCCAGGATAAAGTCGAGCGTTCGCAAGCTATGCTGATCGCTTACGGTTCAATGGTCCCGGCGGTCATCGGGCTGATCGTTGATGAGATCATGCCGCTGACTATGGGTTATCGCCTGTTCCCTCCCACCTGCGTGTTCGGACTGGCGGTCATGAGCCTGGTCATTTATGTCGCTATGAGGAAGTACGCGCTCTTCGCCATTTCGCCGTCGCTTGCCGCGGACATTATCATCGAGACCATGCCCGATTCCCTGCTGGTCACCGATCTCGAAGGCCGGGTGCTTCTGCTCAATGATGAGGCGCAGAAATTATTTCATATCGAAAAAGAAAAGATCGTCGGCCTGCCGATCGACGAGTTGTTCATTGAAAAGGATAAATATTATAAGCTGTACGACCAGATCGTTTACAAAAATCTCGAGATCGAGCGCTTCTCCGCCGATCTGCAGACCCCCCGGGGAGAGAAGATCCCGTCACTGATCAACGCCAATAAAATGCGCGACGCGCTAGGGGCGTCCCTGGGCGTGGTCTACGTCATCCGCGACATCCGCGGCTGATCTTTTCCCCTCTGAAATTTGGCCTCTATTTTAACGATAATCATATAGGTTCGTTTAAGAGGAGGCTAGACCACCCTTGCATACAAATGCGACAGATCCAATGACCCTGGCCATGCGCCAGCAGCAATTTTCCCGCTTCGCTTTGCCGGAAAGATCTGTCGTAAAAGCCGATAATCTCGCGCTTCGCCGCGATCTGGCCTCTCGTTTTTATCAGGGCGGATGCCTCGATCACGCGCCGGTTATAAATACTTATCAGGATCTGCTTTCAAAGTTCGGAGATCTTTCCGCCGTTACCAATCCTTTGGGAAAAATAAAAACTGTCTATCATTCAGAACTCCAGCGCGTTCTCGATCTTACACGGTCCTGCCATTCTCCCGAGTTGGTCGCCGAACAGATCGCATTTGTGCGCCAGGCTGTTTTAACTACCGCTTTCCGCCTTGCCACGATCGAGACCGGGGGAGATCTGGCCCTCGCGATCGGGGGCAGCGCGGTCAACGGCGTCCACTCATTCTTGACCGATGTTGATTTTGTCGTCCTTCCTCATTCGGCGGAAGACCGCAACGCCGCCCGCAATGTCCAGAATATGATGATCGAGCTTTTGGATACGATCGGGATCGAATCCGACGGCAATCTTCCTTCCCTTTTCGGTTACCGCACGCTAGCGGAGCTCAAACAAAAATATCAGCCATTTACCAGCCGGGAAGCAAGAAAAGCCGGTCATGATGATTACGCGTTCCAAGCGAGCTATCCATTTTTCCTGTTTTTAATGGACCTTCGCATACTCGATGTTTCCGGCGGCAAAGCGGATAAGCCGGCTTACGAAAGCGCGCTTAAAGAGACCGGGGATTCCCTAACTTTTTTATCGCCCGAACACGTGCATTTCGTTGGCCGGGAACAATTCAAAGAAACGGAACAAAAGGCCGCCGCGCCGAAAAATCCCCGGGCGGTCGACCTTAAAAAGAGCGTCTTCCGCCTTTTTCATTTTTCCCTTTATGCCGCGCGCGCCCATTACGGGATCAAAACTTCCGATCTCTGGCAGGTCATAAAAGAACTGGCCGCAAAGGGAGCGATCACCCGGGGAGAGGCCGAAGCAGCCGGAGAGGACCTGAAGTTCTTGATAAAGATCCGGCATCTGGCAGGGTTTGCCCTGACCAATACTTTTGATTCCGCGATCTTAACCGACGCAAACCTTACCCAACTGGCGCAGGTACTTGGCAAAAGCCGGGAAGAGCTCGATTCGAATATCTTGCGATCACGGGAAGATCTTCTGGGCATCGCCCGAAAGCTATTTTCTCTCTCCTCGCCCGCCGCTGAAAAATAAACGGCTTTTAATGATATAATTATATCCGCTATGTCCCCCGTCATTCACCCAAAAGCTTACGATGTCATCGTTATTGGCGCCGG
The DNA here is from genome assembly GCA_903930225.1 of uncultured bacterium. GTDB lineage: Bacteria > Margulisbacteria > WOR-1 > XYC2-FULL-46-14 > WPAF01 > CAIYXV01. Next base: position 6,173 of record CAIYXV010000080.1, read on the forward strand.
CCACGCGGGAATTGAAGCGGCCCTCGCTTCCGCCCGGATGAATTGCCGGACGCTGCTTTTAACAATGAACGTCGACACCGTCGGTTTTATGTCGTGCAACCCCGCGGTGGGCGGACCGGCCAAATCCCAGCTGGTCAGGGAAGTCGACGCGCTCGGCGGCCAGATCGGCGTTTCGACCGATCTCACCTTTTTACAGATGAAAACGCTCAACACCGCCAAGGGCCCGGCGGTATGGGCGCTCCGCGCTCAATCCGACCGGGAACAGTATCACTGCGTGATGAAAAAGATCATTGAAGACCAGGAAGGCCTAGATCTTAAGCAGGCCATGGTCGAAGAAATACTGTTTGATGACAGCGGCAATGTCACCGGAGTTAAGACCGGTCTCGACCTTATTTATGAGGGGAAAACGGTCGTAGTCACCACCGGGACCTTTCTTAAGGGGCTGGTCCATGTCGGGCTTAAACATACCGAAGCCGGCCGCATGGGAGAGCTTCCGGCAAAAGGGCTTTCCGATTCGTTGAAAAAAGCCGGCCTTGAGCTGGGCCGGCTCAAGCCCGGGACCCCGGCGCGGCTAAACCGCCGGTCGATCGATTTTTCCAAAATGACGCTCCAGCCGGGAGATGAGCCGCCGAAAATGTTCTCTTTTATCTGGGAATATGTTCAATATAGGGATAAGAGGGACTTTGAGGGAGCAGAAGGGAGAAGGAGGGATTTTAACGGTTTACATTATGGTCTCAATTCCTTCCTCCTCCCTACTCCTCCCTATAATCCCTCCCTATCCCTACCCCAGGTTCCGTGCTATCTGACCTGGACAAACAAGGCGACCCACAAGATCATCAAGGCCAATCTCGACCGTTCGCCGCTTTTTACCGGAAAGATAAAGGGAGCGGGGCCCCGTTATTGCCCCAGCATTGAGGACAAAGTGGTCCGTTTCCCCGATAAAGATTCGCATCAGTGTTTTATCGAACCCTGCGGACGGGATACCAACGAGATCTACGCCCAGGGGATGTCCACCTCTCTTCCGGAAGATGTTCAGCTGGCGTTTTTGAGGACCATGCCAGGGCTTGAGAACGCGGAAATGATCCGTCCCGGCTACGCCGTCGAATATGATTATGTTCTCCCCTCCCAGTTGAAGTATTCGCTCGAGTGTAAATGTTTGGGCGGCCTGTTCTGCGCCGGGCAGATCAACGGCACTTCCGGTTATGAAGAGGCGGCGGCGCAGGGCCTGGCGGCAGGGATCAATGCCGCGCTAAAAATAAAGGGGATGGGGCCGATGCTCCTGGGCCGCGACAATAGCTACATCGGCACGCTCATCGACGACCTTATAACAAAGGAAATAAACGAACCATACCGCATGCTTACCTCGCGTTCGGAATACCGGCTCCTGCTCCGGCAGGACAACGCTGACCTGCGGCTGACGGAAATTGGATACAGCGCAGGGCTGGTCTCCGCCGGGCGTTTTCAGGCCTTTAACATTAAAAGGACGGCGATCGAAAAAGGGGGAAAGCTGTCCCCCGAGATCGCCGAACAGATCGATATCTCAAAAAAATATGACGGGTATATCAAACGCCAGCTAATACAGATTGAACGGTTTAAAAAACTAGAAGACAAACGCATTCCTGAATGGGTTGATTATAAACAGCTTAAAGGATTGTCCAGCGAAGCGACCGCCAAGCTGGCAGGGTTCCGTCCGGTCTCCATCGGCCAGGCCTCTCGCATCGCTGGCGTGTCTCCGTCCGATATTTCAGTCCTTCTCATCCATATGGAAACCTTCCGGAGAAAATCGCTAACTCCAAATTCCGATTTAGCCCCTTAACCTGAGACTAAGGAGAACGGAGAATTTATTCTCCGTTAAATTTAACCGCGAATTCATTCGCAGGTTGAATTCTGATCTCCTCTTCGTCATGCTATAATATCGGCAGAGGTGATTTTTGATGAAAAAACCTTTACGAGTTGCCACTATTATCATAGCCGTTCTTATCATTCTCTTTGTTTCCGCTTCCGCCCTGATCTATTTTCTCCTGCCTTTAAATAAGATCAAGGATTATGCCGCTTCCTACCTTTCCGGTCAGCTGCACCGGGAAGTAACGATCAAAAGCGTCTCGTTCAATCTTTTTTCGGGCATCAGGCTAAAAGGGCTGACCATCAGCAACCGCAAGGGTTTCGACGACCGGCCTTTTATTTCCGCTGACGCGATCGAAATGCGTTATCTTTTCTGGCCGCTTTTTCAGGGCAAAGTGATTGTTCCCGAATTGTCTCTCGTCAAGCCGCAGATAATAATCGAAAAATCCCGCGGCGGCGATTTTAATTTTTCCGATATGCTCTCCGCCCCGCCCGAAAGCAAGCCGGCCGTGATCGTGCGCAAAAAACGCGGACGGAAGCAGGCGGTCGCGGTTCCTCCGCCCGCACCGATCGTAAAAAAGCCCGTCTCCTCCGCCAATGCGCCGGTCGACCTGATCATTAACAGCTTTACCATAAAGAACGGACAGATAACTTACATTGATTATTCGACCGGAGCGGAAAATCAGCTGAAAGATCTTAATGTCAGCATTTCCGGGGTCACGCTCGCGCTGATCAAGCCTATCGCGTTTCGCGCTTCAACCGTCGGGACCTATCAGGGCAGGGATGTGCCGATCTCTCTGGCAGGCGATCTCGGGATCGATCTTCCCAACAATATCATAAGTGTTCCCAACCTCGTTTTTTCCGTCGCCGGGGAGAAGCTTTCCGCCAGCTTGAGGATCAGCAAGGGGACGGATATTTCGGTCTCCATGGCATCCGACAAGCTTTCGCTTGATCCGTTCATCGCCATTTTTGCCTCCGCTCCTTCGCCGGAAAAGAAAGAAAAGGCCCCTGCCGGCGGATTGACCAGGTCCCTTAAGTCATCTGCCGCCTCTATCCCTTCAAATCTGCACATCAGCGGAACGGTTGACTTTAAGAACGTCTCGCTTTCGCAGATGAAGTTCGACGCTTTGAGCCTGGCCCTGGATCTTAAAAACCGCCAGCTTTCGCTCGATATTAAGAACCTGTCCGCTTATAATGGGAGACTTCTCGCCAAAGGCGTTATTAATCTCCCCACCCTTTCCTATAACCTGGGCAAACTTGAGCTCAAGGGGCTTTCCGCCGCTCCTTTTGTAAACGATGCCATCGACTCTTTCCTCCCCAACATGCTGGATATGAAAAATAAGGTGGAGGGAAAGCTGGATGTTTCGCTCGCGGTCAAAGGGGCGGGGGTTGAAATGCCTGACGCGCTCGACAATTTAACCGCTTCCGGAGTGGTGCTCCTTTCGGACGGTATGCTAAAAAAGATCAAATCCCTGCAAAGCATTGGGGAAAAATATAACATTTCCCTATTGAAAAATGACATGCTGGTCCGCGGCCTGCGCGCCGAAGTCGCCTTTGCCGCGAAGAAGCTTAATGTTAAAAAATTGAGCGTTCAGGACACCGATCTTCAGGTATTATTTATCGGTATTCTTGATTTTTCATCGGGTCAATATGCTAAGGGCAATCGGCTGACGCTGAAATTCAGCCCGTCTGCCGTTCGCGATCTGCCCAAGGAGCTTTCGCTTTTCAAGGACGAACAGGGGTTTACTACTGTAGATTTTGAACTGTCCGGAGAGCTTTCCAAACCCATCCCTTCCCCCATTCTCGACAAGCCGATCGAGGCCGCGGTCGGGAACTTAAAGGTCAAGATCGAGGCCAAAAAGGTCGAGATAGAAACCAAGGCCCAGCAGGCGGCGAATGAAGAAAAACAAAAACTGGAACAGCAGGCCAAACAGCAAACCAGCCAGGAGGCCGAGAAACTAAAGGAAGAAGCCAAGAAAAAGGTCAAAGAGATCTTTAAGTTTTAGGTCGTGAGCCCGTATGCCCGTTAGCCGGTTTTTGGCTATTAATTCGGATATCGGTCACACTGGCTTACCGGCTCACAGGCACACCTTTCCAATACAAGTTTTTACCTCTAAAATACGATATATAAGCAGAGGTAAGAGCCATGAAAAAGGCCATTTTATTCGTATTGTTTTTTGCTTTTATAGCCGCATTTATTAGCGTGGCTTACGCTGTTGATGATCCTTATAATATACAGTTAAAAACCCTTTACGCCAACCCCGGCGCCAACAACAAAGTGGTATACGATATTCCTATTGATGTAAAGATGCTCGATGTTTCCGAAGACCTGAATTGGTATAAGGTAAAGATCCAGTTCAATATTGGCCCTGCCTGCTTCAGATATACCGGCTGGGCGTATATACCGGTGGGTAATATTATTGCCGATAGAGAGGCAAAAAAGCAGGTCGCGGCTATTTCAAAATGATTATTTTCCCGCTGTACAAAGCTTTGTTCCCCTGCGCTATTTTTACTAGATAAACGCCGTTTTCCAGCATCTCGCCAAAGGTATTCCGGCCGTTCCATTTAATGGAATTGATCCCGGTCCGACCCCCCTCCCACCCAGCCACTAATACCCTTTTATAGATTAACCTTCCTTCCAGATCGAACACGTTTATGCTGATGGCCTGCTCCTCGTTCAGCCAGTACCAGAATACCGCGTCCTGGCCGCTGGCCGGATTGTACGGGTTCGGGCCAAACCGGATAAGCCCCCCGCTGACGATATCGGGAGGGATCCGCACCGTGGTCTGGGCGGTATACGTGCTTGCGATATAATCGTTGCTTACGGTTATGGTCCGGTCGCCGACATTCGATAAAATGGCTTCTCCCTGCCAGACGCCGTCATCCGCGAATTGGGCCGATTCTATGGAGGTAATATTTATCGTTCCCGCATCTACCGAAAGTTGGGTGTTCCCGGATACTTCGGTGGTCGTCTGCCCATTCCGGTTCACCGCTTCCAGCGTGATCGTGAACGGCCGGCCGGCATCGACCACGGATGGCAAGTTTATATTAAAAGAATACCGGTCCGTCGCGGAAGAGAAGAAGGCCTGGGTATCCGCTTTTACGACATCGATCCTTGACGGATTGATATAAGAGGTCGCGGTCACATACACTTCTTTAGTGTTAACGGTTTTCCCGATCGATGATACCGCCAGCTTGATCTCCATTGTTTCCGCTGATGCCAGCGTGCCGGTCACCAGCCCCGCCCCCGTGATCTGCGATGTCACATCGTTCGATCCGGTCTTTGGATCATAATAAACGATCTGCCAATCGGTTGAGCTTCCGGTCCCGGTAATGATCATCCGGTCGGGGCTGACATTGCCGGAATTCTTTATCTTCACGTAATAGATCGCGGTCTCACCCGACGACATGATCTTGCTTTTTGTCTGCCCGAACCCGTTCGTATTAAAAACTTTTTCCCCTGCATAGTCCGATCCGTCAGCCTGCTGTCCGATCATGGCGTCCGGGCGGTACACGATCGTTCCGCCGATAGTTATTATGTCCTTTGAAAATTCCGACGTATTGCCGCTGGCATCAGTGGCGGCGGCGCATATTTTATCGTTGGCCCTAATTTCGGTCGTTGCCAGGTAACAGAACCATTCCCCGCTGTCATCCGAAAGCGTGAAGCCGGCGGAATTTCCCCCTTCGCCATAGGCCTTGGTTTCATTTGACGCAACTTTCATCAGTTCGATCGTCGAATTGGCCGGTCCGGTCCCGGAAACATATAATGTGCCCGGCAGTTCGAAATTACTGTAAAATTCTGCGGTCGTAATATTCGGGAATGCGATCCCCCCATTCGCCCCATTCAGGAGACTGATCCCCTTGTTCGCGTTCGAAAAGAAATGATTCTGCGTCAGCGTATTTTCATAACTTTGATTCCCGTTTATCCTCACCCCGTCCTGCTGGTTATAAGCGATCACATTTCCTGAGGCGATGTATTGTTGCTTTGAGCCGTTATTCATCAGTATCCCGCATTGGCCGTTCCCCAGATCCACTGTGCCGCTACGGTCCGAGCCGATATGATTGCCCAGCACTTGGGTTAAAACCGAGTCGTCCAGCTCTATCCCGTTCAAGTTGTTCCCGGAGATCACGTTCCGATCGCCAGAAGAAGGGCCTCCGATCACATTGCTTGCGCTGTTCACGAGATAGACCCCGTCAGTGTTATTGCCCGCTTTTACCTCTCCGGTCGCGTCCGTCCCAATGTAGCATCCAATAATATGATTATCGTTCCCACCATCGATCTTGATGCCGTACTTGGCTCCTTTTAAGATCAGCCCCTCGATCGTGCACGCGTTATTGCCATGGATATAGACGATCGGATC
>CAIYXV010000081.1 GCA_903930225.1 uncultured bacterium
CTTCGGCCATGACCTCGGTCAGCTTTTCAGAAAAGACGCCGAGGATCTGGGACTGCGCCCCGGCGGGATTGGTCAGCGGGCCGAGAATATTGAAGATGGTCCGGATACCGATCTCTTTTCTGGTCGGCCCGGCGTGCTTCATGGCCGGATGAAAACCCGGCGCGAACATGAACCCGAAGCCGATGGCGTCGATCGATTCGGCGACTTTTTCGGGAGGAAGATCGATCTTTATTCCCAGCGATTCCAGAAGGTCGGCGCTGCCGCACTTTGAAGTCACCGAACGATTGCCGTGCTTGGCGATATGCGCCCCCGCCCCAGCAGCCACGATCGCGCTGACGGTCGAAACGTTAAAGGTATGTGACACATCCCCGCCCGTTCCGCAGGTATCAATTAAATTTTGGCTTTTAGGGTATATCTTAACCGCATATTCCCGCATTTTTTCGGCAAAGCCGGTTATTTCGTCGGGGGTCTCGCCCTTGACCCGCAACGCGGTTATCAAAGCGGAGATCTGCGACGGCGTCGCCTCTCCCCGCATGATGGTATCGGCGGTCTCGGAAGCTTCTTCCCGCGTAAGGTGATGGCCCTCGACCAGCTTGATGATGGATTCTTTTATCATATGCTAATTATACTATAAAAATATGTGTCTCTCATCAGAAAAAATGGTTCGCTCCCAAGCTTGCCTGCATACGGCCGTGCCGGTCCCGGTCTATTGAAATCTCATTATTACAAGTTTATAATATTTTACCGATGATCATTACGAACAAATTCGTTTTCATACATATGCCGAAAACGGGCGGGTCATTCGTAACCGCGGTCTTAAAGAAATTACAGGGTAATTTGGAAAAAAGATCGTTGGGACATCAATTGCAGTTCCAGGATCTCTGGCTGCCCGTCAATTATAGGGCTGATCGCGAAGAAAAAACCGCGCACTCCGGGATCCGGGGGATCCCTCCCGAACATGGGGGGAAAAAGATCATCAGTTGCATCAGGAACCCGTACGACCATTATGTTTCGATGTATGAATTCCCGTACTGGAAAAAAGATTTTCCGGTAGATATAAACGAAATACTCAAACTCTTTCCCGATTATCCCGATTTAAGCTTTAAGGATTTTCTGAATTTTATAAATAATATTTGCATAAAGCCGGAAAGGAGAATGATCCAATCCAAATTGGATATCGGGCACTTGACCTTTAAATTCATTAAAATGTACTTCAATAATTCGGCGGAGATATTCCAGAAGATCGGCAGAAACAATCCCGACCATGCCGGCCGCAAACTGGACATGCCGGATATTATTTTCCTCCACGCCGAAAACCTTAATCTGGAACTATATCAGTCGCTGCTTGGCTTTGGTTACCGGGAAGAAGACATAGCGTTCATCCTCGATGAAAAAAAGATCTATCCAGGAAACAGCAAACGAAAGGCCGAGCAAAAATGGGGAAGTTATTACACTGAAGAATTATTGGAATATGTCAAGCGCAGGGAACGTTACCTGTTCGGATTATTCCCGGAATATGGCGATGCGCTTAAATAGATGGGGATATTGGATCGATACGGGCTTTAAATAATTTACGCTTTCCCGATCTTAAGTATCCGGTCCACGCGAAACACCCGGTCGGCGCCGCGTTTCTGGCAAAAAGCCCTGACCCCGAGGAATGGCTTATCGTTATACATCATATCCCCAATTTCCACAGGAACGATCGTTCTTTGGCTTTTTTCGTCCTGCGCTTTTAGATAAGTGATCTCAAGCTCCGCTTTATCCCTGATCGCCGCTTCAATTATTTTAACTTTATCTTTAAGCGGGACCAACTTTTCCGAAATGGCGTACTGGTAACCGGTTATGTATTTCACCACGCGATAATCCATTATAATATTGGATTTTTTCACCGGTTTTGCTAAGACTATTCCGTCAAGGCTGGTACAGCGGCTTAAGGCAACGTACAGCTGGCCGTGGGCGAATGTGCCCCGGCCAAGGTCGATGATCACATTGTCGAACGTTTTCCCCTGGCTTTTGTGGATAGTGATGGCCCAGGCAAGCTTTAACGGGAACTGCATAAAACTGCCGATGGTTTCCGTTTCAAGTTTTCCGGTATCCTGGTTAAGCTCGAAATGGAACATTTCCCATTCATACGGCTCAACCGATACGATCTTTCCGTTGCTCAATTCAACTTCGATCTCATATTCCGTGATCCTTAATATTTTCCCCAGCGTCCCGTTCACCCAGCGTTTCATCGGGTCGTTGTTGAGGAGCATGATCTGGGCGCCGGGCTTCAGCTTCAGTTCCATATCGGTAGGAAGTTGTTTTATCTCATATTCATCAGATATTTCCCCGACAAACACTCTCGTTTTCCCCGGCAGGCGGTTAAGCTGGGCCTCATTTATTTCTCCCGCCATTTTATTGGTCGTGGTCAGATAGATCGAGTATTCCCCGGCCGGCCCCTCATCTGCCTGGTACCGGGCATTGAGCGCCATAAGCTCAGCGTCCCCCGCCGTATTATTGCGGATGGAATTTAAAAGGCTTATGAACTTTTCGTCCTTCTGGCGGTATACCTTTTCCAGCTCAAGGTATTCGATCTTAAATTTCAAAAAGACCTTGGCGTCGAAAAAATATTCGCTTTTATAATATTCTTCGAATATATGCGCTTCTTCGCTTAAAACGACCGGCGGCAGTTGGTAAAGGTCGCCGATAAAGACCATCTGCACACCGCTAAAAGGGAGCTTGCGCTGCTTTCCGTTCAAGCGCAAAAACTTATCCACGCAGTCGAGCATATCGGAACGCACCATACTGATCTCGTCTATAACGATCGCGTCTATCTCTTTATAAATATTTTTGCTTCCGGGCCTGAATTTTACTTTTTTGACTTTATCAACGGTTATGCCAGGCTTGAAACCAAAAAACGAATGGATAGTCTCGCCTTTAACGTTAACCGCCGCCACGCCGGTCGGGGCCAGCACGACGATCTTCTTTTTTGTGTTCCCGCGAAAATACTGAAGCAGGGTCGACTTCCCGGTACCCGCCTTGCCGGTTATAAAAACGCTTTTATTGCTGTTCTCAAGAAGGTCCAAAGCACGTTTAAAAAGATCGTTCAGCTCAATGGTCATAGATATTAAAAGCGGATCGCGGGCGGTTTGAATTCAAAATAACCGTTAGCAGTGCGATCTCCTCCTCTCCCCATTACCTTATCGCCCGGCTAACGTCATAAACATCCGCCACTTTCCGGATAGCGGCGCATACCAACTGCAGATGTTCGATGTTTTTAATGTCTATTACCAGTTTTAAGAACATGGTGGAGCCCCTTTTGGTCTTGATGTCGGCCGAGGAAACATTGGTCTTGGTCTCGGAGATCTTTTCTAAAATATCGTGGAGCACTCCGACGCGGTCAAAGGCTTCGACCTCGATCTCCACCGGATAAAAAACATCGGACGTGAGGTCCCATTCCACCTTCACCAGCCTTTCTGTCCCCGGATTCGACCGCTGCAGGGTGCTGCAGTCCAGCTTGTGGATCGCCACCCCTCTCCCCCTCGTCACCACCCCGATGATCTCGTCACCGGGCAGGGGCTTGCAGCATTTAGAAATGCGGGTAAGTATCCCATCCATTCCCGCGATCTTAAGTCCATGGATGATCTTACGCTTTCTCGGTTTCACCTGGATGAACGGCTGGGCTTCTTCCTTTTCCACTTTGAGAGCGCCGGGGAACTTATCGCGCAGTTTCCGGGCGCAGTCGAACGCCGAAACCTCGCCGTAGCCGATGTCGGCAAAAAGATCGTCCGCAGTTTTGGCTTTCGTTTCCTTTACCAACCAGTCGACATTCTCGACCGTCAGGACTTCCTTGGGGTGAAGCCGAAGCTTTTTTATTTCATCCTCCAGAACTTCCCTGCCGCGCACTAAGCTCTCTTCCCGCTTGCGCTTCCTGAACCATGCTTTGAGCTTTGTCCGCGCGCCCGCGGTCCGCGTAAAGTTGAGCCAGTCGAGCGAAGGGTTGTCGGCCTTTCCGGTCAGGATATCAACGATCTCCCCGTTCTTAAGCTGATAATCCAGCGGCACGATGCGGCCGTTAACCTTTGCGCCCACGCAGCGGTGCCCCACTTCGGTATGCACGTGATAAGCGAAGTCGACCGGCGTGGCGGTGATCGGCAGCTGGATAACCTGGCCCTTGGGAGTAAAAACAAAAACTTCGTCGACAAAAAGATCGATCTTCAAGGAATCCATGAAGTCCCTAGCGTCCTTGAGCTCGGTCTGGGTCTCCAGCATCTGCCGGAACCAGGCCATCTTCTTGTCAAAGTTTTTATCGGTCGCTTCTTCCTTGTAAACCCAGTGCGCGGCCACCCCGTATTCGGCGATCCGGTGCATTTCCCGGGTGCGGATCTGCACCTCCACCGACCGGGCGCCCTCGCCCATTACCGTGGTATGCAGGGACTGGTAGCCGTTGCTCTTGGGAACGGCGATATAATCGCGGAAGCGGTCGGGGAGCGGCTTCCAGGCCGCGTGAATGATGCCGAGCACCGCGTAGCAATCTTTTACCGAATCCACGATCACCCGCACCGCGGTCAGGTCGAAGATCTCCTCGAATTCCAGGTTCTGGTCGACCATCTTCCGGTAGATGCTGTAAAAATGCTTGGGCCGGCCGTAGATCTCGGCCTTAAGATCGAACTTGGCCAGCGTCTCCCTGACCTTCGCCATGAAGTTTTCAATATAATCCTCCCGCTCTTCCCGGCTTTCGCCTACCTTTTTCCGGAGCAGATTGTATGATTCGGGCTCAAGATATGAAAAAGCCAGGTCCTCCAGCTCCCATTTCAGCTTCCACATCCCTAGGCGGTGGGCCAGCGGAGCGAAAATGTCTCGCGTTTCCTGCGAGGTCTCTTTTTGTTTTTCAGAGGGAAGATACTTAAGCGTGCGCATATTGTGGAGCCGGTCGGCCAGCTTGATCACGATCACGCGCAGGTCCTCTCCCATCGCCACGAACATCTTGCGGAAACTCTCCGCCTGGCGGATCTCCCTCGTTTCGTAGACCAGCTGTCCGAGCTTGGTCACGCCCTCCACCAGCTTGGCGATCTCGGGAGAGAATTTTGAGGAGATTTCGGCAAAGGTGACGCCGGCATCCTCGATGGTGTCGTGCAGCAGCGCCGCGCAGATGGTCGCCGTATCCTGTTCCAGCCCGGACAGGATCTCGGCCACGGCCAGCGGGTGCGTAATGTAGGGATCTCCGGAAAGACGCTTGTGTTCCTTGTGCTTTTCGGCAGCGTATGCGTAAACCTGGTCGATCAGCTTGGTATCGGCGGACGGGTCATAGCTTAATACCTTGGTTTTTAAGTCTTCCAGGCTCATCTACGGTTATAGCGCTGGCGGTCCATTACTCCGATGCCGGGCGGGATCGCCGGTCCCCTCCGGTTGTCGCGGGGTTTTTGCATATGGGACTGCGGCTGCGGCGCGGGGGCCGCTTTCTTCGAAAGAATGATCATTTTGCAGGAATTTTCAAGCAGGGTCGTGATCTTGTACGCGTCCATCAGATCTTCGGCCCCGGCAAAACTGCCGTAGCCGCGGATCACCGCGCCGTGATACCCGCCCCCGAAGATCGGAGGAAGCATTCTCGCTACCTCCGCCGAATTGATCGCCTCGCGCACCTTTACCACCGGGATCGATTTGACGAAATATTTCCCCTCGGCATCTTGGGGAAGGATCTTTTCCTCGTTCATTGAGATCGCCACCGCGTGCGGAGGGATAGCGGCCACGATCGCCTTGACCCCGCTGCCCTTGTATATCGCTCGGTGGGCGGCAAGCTCGATCGACGCCGCAGCGTCGGCCTCGGACGGCTCTATCCCGACCGTTACGATATCCTCATCCTTCAGCATCGAAAGCATTACTCCGCGGCGGGTGATCAATATTTTATCCCCGTCCCTTACGCTCAAACTTCCCGAATCGGCGCGGATCAGTCCGTCATCATGTAA
>CAIYXV010000082.1 GCA_903930225.1 uncultured bacterium
AACATCCCTTATCCATTCAAGCTCTTTCTGGCACTTAGGGCATCTGATCGCGATGCCGAACTCGCCGACGTATACCGGGACCTTAAATTTAAGATATTTCTTAAGATGTTTCCCGATCCTGGCTTTATTCCACTGTATCCCGCCGACCTTGCCCGGATAGACCGCGTCCGGAACAAAATCAAAGACAAATCTGGTCGGTTCGTAGAAGTGAACGCTTAAGGCGACATTCTCTGAAAATAGTCCGTCCAGCACATCGGCATCCTGCGCCCACCGGTTGCCTTCAAGAAAAATAATATGCCGGTCGCCGTTCTTTCTTATAAGCTCGATCGTTTTCGAATAGGTTTCCCGTAAAAGATCTATCTTATCCGTGACCGGTTCGTTCATGACATCATAACCGGCAACAAATTCATTGTCCTTAAAATGATCGGACAGGAGCTTCCATAATTGAAAATAGCGTTCACGGTGCTCCTCTTTTTCCCAGAACTCCGCATTTCCGTCGCTGTCCGAATGCCAATCGTGGTTTTGCGAGCCGGGGACGGCATGCATGTCAAGAATGGTATAAATTCTCCGATCGGCGAACCATTTGACCGCTTGTTTCAATAATTCCAGTCCGCCTGTATCTTCCAGCAGTCGATAATTAATGGGCAGACGGACACAGTTAAAGCCCAGCTCTTTTATTTTCTGGGCATCGTTCTCATTAAAGAACCGGTTCCTGAACTGTTCCGTGAACTCTCCGGCTTTATTGCCGAGGCTCCTCTTGAAGACATGTTCCGGAATATTCCGGCCGCCGAGCATATAGCCTTCCATCATCAGCCAGCCGCCGACCGCAATACCAGTAAGGCGGACCTTTCGGCCCTTTGAATCGACTATTTTATTGCCATTGATTTTAAGCATTATAGTTTACTAAAAAACTCACCCCCTTAATCCCCCTCTCTTATTAAGAGAGGGGGAAACCCGAGTTCGAGCTTGTCGAGGACGAGGGAGGGGGTGAGTCAGTTTATCTCAACCTGCTGTTTTCCTTTATCGATCTCACCGATCAGATACGGCTTTTCACCCAGATCTTCCAGTATCCGCATCGCTTTCCTGACTTCTATATCCGGCACGGCCACGACCATGCCGATCCCCATATTGAACGCTTTGAACATCTCATCCTTGCCGATCCGGCCGTATAACTGCAGTAATCCGAATATGCCCTGGGGTTTCCAGGTAAACCGGTCGATCATCGCCTTGGTCCCTTTCGGTAGCAGGCGCGCCACATTCTCCGGCAACCCGCCACCGGTAATATGGGCGATCCCTTTGACCTTTACCTTTTTCACAAGTTGAAGGATCGACTTGGTGTAGATCCTGGTCGGCGTAAGCAAAGTTTCACCAAGCGATTGGTCGATCCCTTTCAATCTATCGCCGACCGACAACTTCGCGTCGGTGAAGAAAACTTTTCTCGCCAGAGTGTAGCCGTTGCTGTGCAGGCCGGAAGACATAAGCCCGATGATCTTATCCCCCGGTCTGACCTTCGTTCCGTCTATCAGTTTGCTTTTCTCTACCATCCCGACCGCGAAACCGGCCAGATCGTACTCGCCCTTTACGTACAGGTCGGACAGTTCAGCGGTTTCACCGCCGATCAGCGCGCAGCCCGCCTGCCGACAGCCTTTGGCGATCCCCGAAAGGATCGGCTCCATGATCTCAAGCTCTACTTTATGGCAACCTATATAATCAAGGAAAAACAAAGGCCTTGCACCGCAGGCGACCACGTCGTCCACGTTCATGGCGACCAGGTCGATACCCACGGTATCGTGCTTATTCATCATAAAAGCGAGTTTGAGCTTGGTCCCCACCCCATCCGCCCCGGAAACCAGTAAATGCTTTCGGTCAATGGCAAAGCAACCCCCGAAAAAACCGATGTCGGAGGCGACCCCGGGAATATAGGTGGAGCGGGCGAGTTTTTTTATCCGCCGCACCACTTCATAACCGGCTTCTATGTCAACGCCTGAATCCTTGTAATCGGTCATCTTGCGCTCTCCGCTGTAGCCGTGCCGTAATAAACGTCGCCGCCGCGCAATACCAGGAAAAACCGGCAATCATTGTTGGTGCAGGCCCAAGCCTTATAGCGTATCGCAACCGCGTTATTGCTGAAATCGGACAATGGTACCAGATCCCCCTTTCCGCATTTCTGGCACTTAGGATGCCCCCCGCAACATTCCTCTGTCATCTGATTCACCTCCTCAAGATCATTTGAAGAAAAGTTTCAAGCTTTGCATTTTTTCCGGTATCTTGACCGGATAATCATCGTTGAAGCACGCCATGCACAGGGACCTTTCGGGAAGCGCGATCGACTTGGTCAGGTTCCGCAAAGAAAGATAGCCTAATGATTCTGCGTCCATGTATTTGCATATGCCTTCCAGGCTCAGGTTGGCGCCGATCAGCTCCGCGCGGGTGGCGGTGTCGATCCCGTAAAAGCACGGGTTCAGTATCTTCGGCGATGAAATGCGCATATGGACCTCTCTCGCTCCGGCATCCTTGATCAGTTTTACGATCTGCCGCGAGGTCGTTCCGCGCACGATCGAATCATCGATGATCACGACTTTTTTTCCGCGCACGGCATCCTGGATCGGGTTCAGTTTTATTCTCACGCCAAGGTTTCTGATCTCCTGGCTGGGCTGGATGAACGTCCGGCCGACATACCGGTTCTTGATCAGGCCTTCGCCGTAAGGGATCTTGCTTTCCTGCGAAAATCCGATCGCGGCGGGCACTCCCGATTCCGGGACCGGCATCACGATATCGGCCTCGACCGGATGCTCTTTGGCAAGATACTTGCCCATGGTTACCCTGGTATCGTAGAGCGTGCGGTTGCGGATGATGCTGTCCGGACGGGCAAAATAAATGAATTCAAAGATGCACAGCGCCTCGCGGCTGCCGGTCGCCCAGGTTCGGCTTCGCATGCCTTCCTGATCGAACACCACGATCTCGCCGTTGCTGACTTCCCTCACGAACTGGGCGCCCAGAATATCAAGTCCGCAGCTCTCCGATGAGACCACGTATGAATTTTCAAGCTTGCCGATGCAGAGCGGACGGATCCCGTTCGGGTCCTTGAAGGCGATCAACTTATCGGTCGTCATGATCAAGGTGGAAAAAGCGCCGTTGATCCGTTTGAGCGCATCGATTAACGCATCCATCAGGGTTGACTTATCGGACTTGGCGATCAGATGGGCCATCACTTCGGTGTCGGTAGTGCCGAAAAAAATCGCCCCTTTTTCCTTAAGTTCGTCCCGGAGATCTTCGCTGTTTATTAGATTTCCGTTATGGGCGACGGCGATCGGGCCGAACTTACTGTCCACGATGATCGGCTGGGCGTTCTCGATCGTGCTGCTGCCGGTGGTCGAATATCTCACGTGCCCCATTGCGAGGTTTCCGTGGAGCTTGCTTAAGTTGTCTTCGTTGAACACCTGGTTGCACAGGCCCATCCCCTTGTGGCATTGGATCTCCTTAAAATCGGAAACCGCGATCCCGGCTGATTCCTGTCCCCGGTGCTGAAGCGCGTACAGCCCAAAATAAATATCCTTTGCCAGGTTGTCGCCTTTGTAAGAATAGATGCCGAATATCCCGCAGGCCTCATGCGGCTTATCGGATTTAACGCACATATCCGGCCAGCTCCTCTATGGCATTGCCTACCGGGGTAAGCTTTGTTTCCCCCGTTTTGCGCAGTTTTATCTCGATCTTTCCGTCTTTTAACGCCTTGCCGATTATCACCTTGACCGGGAATCCGATCAGGTCGGCATCTTTAAGCTTTACCCCGATCCGCTCCGGCCGGTCGTCCAGAATGATATCCGGCGTGAGTTTGGTCAGTTCCGAATAGATCTTTTCCGCCAGTTCCATCTGTTCTTTTTCTTCGGTGTTCGCCGGGATGATGTCGATCACAAAGGGAGCGATTGCCGCGGGCCAGATAATGCCGTCTTTGTCATTGCATTGTTCGATCGCCGCCGCCGCCGTCCGCCCGACCCCGATGCCGTAACAGCCCATGATGTATGGCTTTTCGGTATTGTTCTCATCCAGGTAGTTTGCTTTCATTTTAGCGGAATATTTCGTCCCCAATTTGAAAATGTGGCCGACCTCGATCCCGCGGGTGACGTTCATGTGGCCCCCTTCGCATTTAGGGCAGAGGTCCTGGCTGATGGCTAGACGGATGTCCGCCGTCAGTTCAGGCTTATAATCCCTTTCGATCACGACGTGAATGAGGTGATGATCTTTTTTGTTTGCCCCGGTCACACCGTCGGGGATCAAAGCCACCGCGGTATCCGCAATGATCCTGATGTTTTTGAGCCCTACCGGGCCGGCGAACCCGACCGGCGATTTCGTCACCTTCTCGATCACTTTTTCATCCGCCAGCCGGACCTCTTCCACTCCCAGCAATTTTTTAAGTTTTGCCTCATTGAGATCATGGTCCCCGCGCACCAGCGCAGCGACCGGACCTTTTTCGGTCTCATAGATAAGCGTTTTTATCATCTGTTCCGGGCTGATCTTAAGAAATCCGGAAACTTCATCTATCGTCTTCTTGTCCGGGGTTAAGGTTTCCTGCATCTTATGCTCAGTGCGGGATACTCCCTGCCCGGTTACTTTATATTTACCGACGCCGGCAGACTCGCGGCTCGCCGCGTATCCGCAGCTTTCGCAGTAGAATATCTCTTCCTCTCCGGTATCAGCCAGCACCATGAACTCCTGGGAAAAACCGCCGCCGATGGCGCCGGAATCTGCTTCGACCACTTTGTACTGCAACCCGATCCGGTCGAAGATCCGGCAGTAGGTGTCGAACATGTTCTTGTATTCTTTGTCCAGCGAAGCTTCGGAATCGTGGAAGGAATATGAATCTTTCATCATAAATTCGCGGCCGCGCATCAGGCCGAACCGCGGCCTGACCTCGTCGCGGAACTTGGTCTGGATCTGGTACAGGTTAAGCGGTAGTTGTTTGTATGATCTAAGGTTGTTGCGGACCAGGTCGGTTATTATTTCTTCGTGGGTCGGGCCCAGGCAGAAATCGCGTTCGTGGCGGTCTTTAATGCGGAAAAGTTCTTTGCCGTAGATGTTCCAGCGTCCGGTTTCCTGCCATAATTCCGCCGGGAGCAACGTGGGTAAAAAGACCTCCTGTGCGCCCGAACGGTCCATTTCTTCGCGAATAATATTGCTTACCTTGTGGATTACCCTTAAGCCGAGAGGTAAAAATGAATAGACTCCGGCTGCCAGCTTTCGTATCATCCCCGCCCGAAGCATCAATCTGTGAGAGGGAACCTCCGCCTCGCCAGGGTCCTCGCGCAATGTTGGCGCGAGAAGCCTCGACATCTTCATCGCCTACTATTATATCATTTTACTGGCTGATTGTCAATTTGACGGTCTGCTTCCCCGGCCTTTCGGCAAGACGCTTGATGATCGAGAACGGAAAAATGCCGTCGTCCATTTTTGACCATTCGACCGGGCTTTCCTTATCGAGCGTCGGCACCGTGAAATTGATGGTCTTTCTCGTATCCCACTTGCTGATGCCGAAATAATTGGCGGCCGCGCCGATGATCTCGTATGAAAGTCCCGGCTCGTAATAGTTGTCGTTGCTGATCGTAAGCGGGCCATTGCTGGTATACTGGCGATCCCAGTATTTGGCGTACTTTTTCCTCACCATGAACAGGAACTTTTTCGGGTTCGGGGCCACTTCGGCCGGAATATCCTTGTTGATCATGGGAACAATGGTGAAGGATATCTTGGTGTCGCCTCTCCGGTTGATCACCTGCAGTTCCACCTCGTCCACCCTGACGTCGGGCGCGGACGGCGGCACGCAAAGATACCGGGTATAAAAAGAAGAAAGATCGAACACCGCCGGCGCTGCCGGCGCGGTGGGTATGGCAAAAGGACCGAGCGTGGCGTAGCTTCTGCCCTTGACGCTTCCCGATAGATCAAAGGTGTCCCACGCCCGCAAATAAACATCACCCGAATAATTCCCAAGGAAATAAGAAAAGGAAGATATTGCCCCGGTGGGAATTGGGATCCCTCCCCCTACCTTCCCGGTGAGCAGCAAACTGCCTTCGGAAACATGGTCATCAGAATCATCGGGCGGCGCGGGCGAGGTCAATAATTGCACGACACAGCCTCTTTTGATCTGATTTTTATTGTTCCGGTCCCTGATCTTTTTGGGCGGGAAGATCTGAAAAGTGGCTCCGGACGGCTCTCCCTCGATGGTCGCCTGATAGGTGCCAGTCGAATGGTTCTTGCGGTAATACCAGTATCCCGTTCCCGGAGGAAGAACAAAATCCTTGCTGAAAACGAACGAATCCCCGATCAGTTCCGCCTTGCTTGAGGGATCGTAGCTGTAGATCGCGTCCTGCGGGTTCAACTGCGTGCTGGAAAGAATAAACCCGAACATATCCTTGTTTATCTCCTTGGTCTGCGGGGTTGAGTTACCGATCAGATTGACGCCGTCAAATATTACCGGCTTGTAATCCTCGTAAACCCGCCCCAGGAAAGAGAGGACTTCGCCTTCCTTATTGGTATAAACAAAAAATCCCTGGCCCGAAAAAAGCGAAAATGGAGTTAAGGGATCCCAGCCGGTGCTGATATACGATGCGGTATGGTAGCTTTTTTCTTTATTGTCAAAAGACACGATCTGATCGCCCGGCTGCAGCTGATCGCCGATCAGGTCGGTAAGATGATTGCCCGACTGCGGCAGGAGCGGCATGGCAATAAGATTAAGTCCATTTTTTAGCTGCAGATCGAATTTTGCCACCGTCCGATCGTTCAAGGTATCATCGAAGATCTGATCTTTGGCGGTCCCTTCGGGAACGATGCGGTAATAGCAGTTCTGCCTGTCTCCGAATTTAAAAAGCGTTTCCTTGTACGAGTTGCCGTTAACGGTATTGATCCGGCTGTAGCGGGAGGGGTTCTTCGCGAACTCGATCTTTTCTCCGGAAAGCACCCAGATGTCGACGGCGTTGACCGGATAGGATGGATTATACTCCCAGGAAAGCTCGATATCCCTGCCCACTCTTATGATCTTGGTGTTCTGGATTATTGCCGCCTGGGCGGGGATCATGGAGAAGAAGATGAAACCGACGAATAAATTCGCGGTTAAATATTTTAAGCGTGAATTCATTCTCAGCTTACTGCATTTCATGACTGCATCTGGAGCTTGGTAAAATCCGCAACCTTTAAGAAAGTCCTTTCGATCGAACGCAAAAGGGCGAGACGGTTCGTCCGGAGCCTTTCATCCTCGCAGAGTACCATCACTTTCTTGAAGAAAGCTTCGACCGGCTGGGTTAACCGGGACAGTTCAGTCAGCGCTCCGTCGTAGTCTCCTTTGTTTATTTTTTCGGACGCCTCCCAGCTGACCGAAAGATAAGTTTTATTAAGTTCGATCTCTTCGGCTTCCGTAAGGTCCGCTTCGATCACCTGGTCCCGCTTGGCCCCTTTGGCGATGCGCGAGATCCGGCTGTGCGTGGCGGCGATGCCGGAAAACCAGTCCGCGCTCCGGTTCTTTGACAGCGCGGCCGCCAGGTCCCTGGCCTCCAGAATATCGTTAAACTCCGACAGCACCGCTTCCATTATGTCCGGCGATATCTTATCGTCAAGCAGAACAATTTTCACTCTTCCCCCGATGAAATCCAAAAGCTGTTTGATCACTTTTGCCGGCATGATCCCTTCGCGGTTATGCAGTCGGAGCGCATGCTCGAACGCTTCGTCCAGCATAAGGTCCAGTTTTTTGTCCAGAACGATCTTAACGATGCCGTACGCCGCGCGGCGTAAACCGTAAGGGTCTTCGGACCCGGAAGGTATCTTTCCGATCGTAAAACATCCGGCCAGGGTATCGATCTTGTCCGCCAGCGACAGCACCATGCCGGATATGCTCTGCGGAAGCGCGTCGTCCTGCGACCGCGGAAGATAATGCTCAAAAATCGCGCGTCCGACCTCTTCTTTTTCGCCTGAAGCGATCGCGTATTCGCGGCCCATTATTCCCTGCAGTTCCGGGAATTCAAACACCATATGCGTTACCAGGTCGGCTTTCGAAAGTTCCGCGGCCGTTTCGATCGTCTTATAGTTTTGCTCGTCGATCTTAAGGTGCCGCGCCAGATAGACCGCCAGGTTCTTCAGTCTTTCGGTCTTATCGAACAGGTTGCCCAATTTCTCGAAATATTCCACTCTTTTAAGGTCCGGCCTCCTCAATTTCAAAGGCAGTTTCCGGTCTTCGTTAAAAAAGAACATGGCGTCCGAAAGCCGCGCGGTTATCACTTTCAGGTTCCCATCCACCACCTTTTTATTGCCGCAATCGTTCGTGACCAGGACGAACCGGGGCGCCAGCTTGCCGCTGCGGTCAAGGATGGGAAAATATTTCTGGTTCTTTTTCATCGAGGTAATGAGGACTTCTTTTGGGAGCGTGAGGAATTCTTCCTTAAAATTACCCATGTACGCTTTTGGTTTTTCCACCAGATAAGTGACTTCGTTTAAAAGATCTTCTTCGATCAGCGCCTGTCCGCCCGCCTGTTTTGCCGCATAAGCTACGGCTTCCTTTATTTCCGCTTTTCTCTCGTTTTGATCAACCACGACGCTTAGCCGCCGGAGAGTGCTCTTATAAAGCTCGAGGTCCGCGCGGGTTATCCAGCAATTTGGTTTTTTTGCGTAACGGTGCCCGCGGCTTAAGTTAGAGGATTTAATTCCCGCCAGTTCAAAGGGCACAACTTTGTTGCCCGCCAGCGCCACCAGCCAGTGGATCGGCCGGATGAACTTAAATTCGCAGTCGCCCCACCTCATTGCCAGCGGCAGGTAGATCGAAGACAATATCGCGGGGAATAAAGTCTTTAAAAGTTTTTCCGTCGGCTGGCCTTTTCTTTTTAAAGTTGCGAACACATAATTCCTGCCGCCCGAATTTTTTATCTTTAGTTTTGAAACTTCCAGTCCGCACTTTTTGGCGAAACCTGTCGCGGCCGGGGTCGGCTTATTGTCACGGTCATACGCGATCTCGGAGGGCGGTCCCTGAAGCTCCTCGGTCAGGTCCGGCTGTTTCCGGGAAAGATCTTCAATGAAAAGCGCCAGCCTCCGCGGCGTGCCCAGGGTTGTGATCTTTGAATATGAAATGCGGCTGTCGGCAAGCTTTTCCTGCGCTTTGTGCTTAAGTTCTGAAAGCAGGCCGTTCACGAACCGGGCCGGGATCTCCTCGCAGCCTACCTCTAGCAAAGCGTTGAACGGCGGCGCCTTTTTCATTCCGAAACCGCTCCTTCCATGTACTGGCGGGCGCAGGCGCGCGCCAGTTTTCGGATGCGGAGTATGTACCCCATTCTTTCGGTAACGGAGATCGCCCCCCGGGCGTCTAGAATATTGAATACGTGCGAGCATTTGAGGATATAATCGTAAGCCGGCAGGACCAGGTTCCGGCTTATCATCTCCGTTGCTTCTTTCTCAAAAAGCCCGAACATAGCGATCAGCGACTCAATGTTCGCGCACTCAAAATTGTACCGGGAATGTTCCTGCTCCTGCCGCAGATAAATATCCCCATATTTAACCGTGTCGTTCCACTTTATCTTGTAAACCGAATCGACGTTCTGAATGAACATACTGATCCTTTCCAGACCGTAGGTTATTTCGCAGGAGATCGGCTTGCACGGATAGCCTCCGCATTCCTGGAAATAAGTGAACTGGGTAATCTCCATTCCCTCCGCCCACACCTCCCACCCCGTTCCCCAGGCTCCCAGGGTCGGGGATTCCCAGTTATCTTCCACAAAACGGACATCGTGGTTTTTAGGTTCGATGCCGACCGCACGCAGGCTGTCAAGATAGATATCCTGGATATCGAGTGGGGATGGTTTCATTATCACCTGATACTGAAAATAATGGAAAAGGCGGTTAGGGTTCTGACCGTAGCGGCCGTCGGTGGGGCGTCGCACGGGGTCGATGTACGCCACGTTCCAGGGCTTATCGCCCAGGACGCCTAAAAAAGTGGCGGGGGACATGGTAGCGGCGCCTTTCTCAATATCATACGGAAAACGGATAACACACCCCTGCCCGGCCCAGAATTCATTAAGGCTGGAAACCATCTGCTGAAAATTGAGAACGCCTTTTTTCACAAGGCAATTATATCATGAGTAAAAATTAATATAAAACAGAAAAACAAAAGGCCAGTGGAGGGGTTTGTCATTCCAGATTTAATCTGGAATCCAGGGGAGTAAAACTACTTCTGGATTCCAGCGTTCGCTGGAATGACAGTTTGGGGTTTACGAAAGGAACCGCGAGGTTTACCTGCCTGCCTGCCGGCTCGCAGGTTCCTTCTAGGGGGAAATTAGAAATGCTGCTGCCAATCCGGCGGAAGCTTGTCAAAGATTATTCCCATCCCGTTGTTGCCTGCCTGATAGATATAAATGTCCGATGTGAATTTTTTCTTAAGCCGCTTTAGTTCGGCTTCGATCGCCGGCAGGAACGCCTTTAACTCTGTTCCTCTTAAGTTGTTGGCCAGATGGATATTGACGACCTTGGATTTGGTATACCCGCTCACCGCGACCAGTAATGCCTCCGTCAGGTCGGCGGTCATGTCGGTTTCCGCATAATAATGGGTAAGCGCCGTTAGATCCGAA
>CAIYXV010000083.1 GCA_903930225.1 uncultured bacterium
CCAACAGTTTCGGGATATCTATTGATTTTTTTCCCATGATCCGGTTTAATTCATTGCTTGGATAATTGGAAAGCCCCCGGCCGATCTCTTTGCCGGCGGTATCCCGAATGCTCAACATTTCCCCGACTTTGAACTTGCCGGCAACGGACTTGATCCCCGCCGGAAGCAGACTGCTCCCCTTGCCGACCAGCGCTTTTTCCGCGCCGGTATCGATGGTCACCACGCCTTTCACAGTCAGCCCGTGAGCCACCCAGCGTTTTCTGGATTCCGGCTTTTTTGTCTTCGGCACGAAAAGCGTTCCGATCTTCTCGCCATTCGCGATCTTCTGCAGCAGGCCTTCGGTTTGCCCGTGGGCAATGACCACCGGTATCCCGGCGTCCTGGCAAATATGCGCCGCCTGAAGCTTGGTTATCATTCCACCGGTCCCGGCCTGGGTCCCGGAATGGCCCGCCGCCGCCTCCACTTCCTCATTTATTTCATGTATTTCATCAACCTTGTAGTCCACGCCTTCGTCCGATCTCATGTAAAACCCGTCGACGTCGGTTAAAAGCACCAGCAGATCGGCGCCAATCAGCGAAGCCACCAGCGCGGAAAGATTATCGTTATCTCCCACCTTTATTTCCTCGACCGCGACGGTATCGTTCTCATTGACGATCGGCACGACTTCTTCCGCCAGCAGAGTGGAAAAAGTATTCCTGGCATTGATGTAGCGCTCGCGGTTCTCGATCGTGTCCCGGGTCAGGAGGATCTGCGCCACGGTCAGGCCGTAAGCTTCGAAGGCTTTCTCATACTGCCGCATCAGGATCGATTGTCCGACCGCGGCCGCGGCCTGTTTTTCAGGCAGGGATTTGGGTTTTTCTTTAAGTTTTAGCTTTTCTGAACCGGTCACGACCGAACCCGAGGTTACGATCACGACCCGGCATTTTTGTTTGATCAGGGCGGCGGTCTCGGACACGAGGCGGGTAAGGTTGGGCAGGTCAAGTTTGCCCTGTTTGGTGGTAAGCGTGGACGAGCCGATCTTGATTACGATCGTGTTATACATACCGATGTTATTCTAGCAGAAACTAAGCGGTTGGTAAAACCGATACTTTTCTTCCGGGCTCGAAAGTAACGCGGCCGGTAACGGTGGCAAATAGCGTGTAGTCCGATCCCACTCCGACGTTCTTGCCGGCATGGAATTTGGAACCTCTCTGGCGAACGATGATCGAACCGGCATGAATGACCTGGCCGCCGAATGATTTGACGCCCAATCTCTGCGCGTTTGAATCCCGGCCGTTGCGTGATGTGCCGCCGGCTTTTTTATGCGCCATTTAAGCTGAGACCTCCTCGATCATTACTTTGGTCAGCGGCTGACGGTGGCCCTTGGTCCGGTGATAATTGGTCTTATGCTTGTACTTGAAGGTGGTGACCTTCTTGTCTAAAAAGTTGCCCATGATCTTGCCGGTTACTTTGGCGCCGGAAACATACGGCATGCCGACCTCGATTTTATCGTTGTCTGAAACAAGCAGGACATGATCGAAGGTCACGGACTCTTCCGGTTTCTTGTCCAGAAGTTCTATTTCGATCACATCACCCTTGTTGACTCTGTATTGTTTGTTGCCAGTTTCGATGACTGCGTACATAACATGCATATTATAACACGGGAAGCC
>CAIYXV010000084.1 GCA_903930225.1 uncultured bacterium
AACCGATAGCATCCTTCCACTCCCGCGTCCGACCATTCCAGTTCCCGCTCCGGCGGCGAGGCGAAAAGAATGAACAGCCGCGCGGTATCGGCGCCGTATCTTTCGATAATATAGTCCGGGTCGACCACATTACCTTTTGATTTGCTCATCTTGGCGCCGTCTTTAACCACCATTCCCTGCGTCAGCAGATTGGTAAATGGTTCGTCGCATTCCGTCCAGCCCGCGTCATGCAGCACCTTGGTGAAAAAGCGGGAATATAAAAGATGCAGGATCGCGTGCTCGATCCCGCCAATGTACTGGTCGACCGGCATCCACTTTTTGGCTTTGTCTTTACCAAACGGCTCCTTACTGTTCTTAGGATCGGTGTAGCGCAGATAATACCAGGAAGAACAATTAAATGTGTCAAGAGTGTCTGTTTCCCGTTTTCCGTTGCCGCCGCATTTCGGACATTTCGTTTCGATAAAAGACCTGGAAGTTGCAAGCGGCGATCCTCCCACTCCGGTGAACTTAACATCGGTGGGGAGGATAACCGGCAGCTGGTCTTTGGGGACCGGAACGATGCTGCACTTCTCGCAGTAAACGACCGGGATCGGCGCGCCCCAGTAGCGCTGGCGTGATACCAGCCAATCGCGCAGTTTAAAATTGACCTGCCACTTCCCTACTTTTTTACTTTCCAGCCAGTCGCCGATCCGATCAAGCGCTTCGGTGCTTTTAAGGCCGTCGAATTGAGCTGAATTGATCATTACGCCGTCCGCAACATAAGCTTCTTTCATGTCGGCAGCTTTAAGATCCAGTCTGTCGGGCGGCGCGATGACAAGCTTCAGTGGCAGACCGTTCTGCTTCGCAAATTCAAAATCACGCTGGTCATGGGTCGGGACCGCCATTACCGCTCCGGTGCCGTATCCCATCAGCACATAGTCCGCGATCCAGATCGGGACTTTTTCCCCATTGGCGGGATTGATCGCGTATCCTCCGGTAAAAACCCCGTCCTTGGCGGCCTTAATCGACCGCTCGTGGGTCGATTCGTGCTTAACTTTTTCAATATAATCCTTGACCGCTTTTTCTTGCGATGTGCCTTTTGAAAGTTCAAGGGCCAGCAGATGTTCCGGCGCCAGCACCATATAGGTCACGCCAAAAAGGGTGTCGGGACGGGTGGTATATATCACTAACTCACCCTCTCCCTCACTGCGTTCGGGTTTCCCCCTCTCTTTAAAAGAGAGGGGGACAGGGGGTGAGTTGATCAGTTTGAATTTTATTTCCACACCTTCGCTCTTCCCGATCCAGTTTTTCTGCATGAGCTTTACCGGTTCCGGCCAGCCGGAAAGCTTGTCAAGGTCCGTCAGGAGGCGGTCTGCGTAATCGGTGATCTTGAGGAACCACTGCTCAAGATCGCGCTGGATAACCGTGGTCTCGCAGCGCCAGCATTTGTCTTCCTTTACCACCTGTTCGTTGGCCAGCACCGTTTCACACTTCGGGCACCAGTTCACGGAGGATTTTTTCCGGTAGGATAGTCCCCGTTCCAGCATGGTTAGGAACATCCACTGGGTCCATTTGTAATATTCCGGCTTGCCGGTATTGACCTCACGGCTCCAGTCGTAAGAGATGCCGAGGCGTTTAAGCTGTATCTTCATCCGCTCGATACAGCGGTCGGTCCACGGCTCCGGATGGGTGTTGTTCTTTATCGCGGCGTTCTCGGCCGGCATGCCGAACGCATCCCAGCCGATGGGGTGCAGAACGGAAAAGCCCTGCATCCGTTTATAGCGGGCGATTACATCGCCGATGGCGTAATTGCGGACGTGCCCCATGTGCAGGTTCCCGGAAGGATAAGGGAACATCACCAGGTCATAGTATTTTGGCTTGTTCTCGGAATTGGAAACCTCAAAAAGTTTTTGGTTTCTCCATTCAGATTGCCATTTTGGCTCTATTTCGGAAGGAATGTAATTGTCGTGCATATTAATATTTTATCATATAATTTGTGTTGCAGCTTACATTGGACAACATCAACAAGTATAAAAAATGGCCACCAATTTTTTGATGGCCATATTAAAATTAAAAACCTCAATAAACCTAAGGGGCAGGTTCTTTAGCCCAATCGTGTATTAATCTAAAAGTTGTTCCATTAGATTCACTTTTAACGGAGTCGGGTGCAACCATCCAGTCTTTAGCTTCCTGACATCTGTTTAACAGATTTCTTATTTGCTCTTCGGTTTTACTCCCTGCGATCCAACCATTAGCACCGGACGGAGCTCCGCCGCTTTCTTTTCCATGCCATACACCTGTTTTATCAAATTGTTCATAGCCTTCCGGGGGCTTTGTGTTGCTGCTCAGAGGTCTAACGCCGCCAGGCCCTCCCACTCCTCCAATTCCTTCAGCCATGATATTTTCACCCCCTTTAAAATTATTTCTAACAGATACCATTTGCACTTTTTACGCACCCGCCGCTTCTCAATGTTAATTAAGTTTAATTGTATCATACCTTCTATAAAAAACCAAAAAAGAAAAAGTCTAAGCTACCGGTTCTTCTTTCTCCCCTTTTTCTCCCGCTCCTCTCCTCCCGTTTCCTTGGTCGCTGATTCGGGCAGGGCGGTGGTCGAAGCTTTAATCTCGGTCTGCTCTTTCTTGTTCTTTATATCAACCTTGCCGGTCTTCTCAAATACCAATTTGCCGTCGACGACCTTCGCCGTCACCTCATCACCGGCCTTGAGCTTGCCTTCGATGATCTCGTTGCTCAAAGGATTCTCGATAAAGCGCTGGACCGCCCGGCGAAGCGGACGGGCCCCGTACTTCGGTTCGTAT
>CAIYXV010000085.1 GCA_903930225.1 uncultured bacterium
TATCGTCTCATCTCCGGAAGAGAAGCCGCGGTCAACGATATTGATACCGGAATGAAGGCAATTTGCGACCGGATCAATTCAGAGTCCTCGTTCCGCGCGGTCCCGAAAACAGACACGACAATCGGCAATAATCCTGTAATAACAAAGGTATTTGTCCGCTCGGGTTCTGCGGAGATTAAGATTGAACCCAATTTTATTATCAGGGGAAGCATTTATGATGACGTATCGAAAACTATCGACCCCGAGGTTTCTAAAATACTGAACATAAATTCAAATATATCCGCGACCGTAATGTCGTTTGAGGATGTATACGCAGGTAAAATGTGCGCGGCCCTCAACAGGCAGCACCCCCGCGATCTCTTTGATACTCAACTTCTCCTTGAAAAGGAAGGAATATCCTCAAAGACCAAGGACGCGTTTCTTGTTTATCTTTGCTGCAATAATCGCAGCGTATCCGAACTTCTGGACCCAAATCTTATTTATACCAAGGATTTAATGGAGAGTCAATTCGCGGGAATGACCGCCACATCGTTCGACTACCCGGATTATGAAGAAGCGCGTAATGATCTTATTCAATCCGTCCGGCGGTCTTTGACGGACAGGGACAAGAAATTCCTTGTGAGCTTCAGTGAAGGCAAACCGCAATGGGAACTGTTGAGCGCCAATGTAGATATTGATCGAATAAAATCCCTGCCGAGTATTCAATGGAAACTCCTTAATATCGACAAAATGGACCCTGAAAGAAAGTCAAAGGAGCTAAATAAAATCAACTCTATATTTACAGGTGCAAACAATAGCGTTAACCCTAACCCTTCTAAAGCAGCAGGTAAACCTAAAAAATATAAGGACGATTCTCATGGCTGATGCGCTCCAGCTTAATCTTTTTGGCGACATTCTTAACAACGAACCACAACAACCGGAGGTAGATAAATATGAACCAAGTCAAGAACCACTGGGCACGGATGGCCGAGCTCCACTGGAAGAAGTTTCTTCCGAAGATGTATCGGAAACTTCAGGAAGCCGGGACATTGGAGCAGGAACTGATCAAAGCCGGCAACCAGGCATCGGAGGCGATAGCGGCCCTGGGATCGGACGGGGGCTTACGGAGGGAGGAAGCGGTGGAGATCGTTCTCCCGCAGTACATCCTACTTCCACCGGAATCACCGGACCAGGAACCCTCAGAAACGGACACACGGACGACCGGGGGAACTACCATGTAACCAATGCCGACCAGATCGGCATTGGCGGTAAGGTAAAAAAGTTTGAAGATAATTTCGCTGCAATAACGCTCATCAAAAGCCTCGAGTCTCAAAAACGATACGCGACACCGGAAGAACAATCCATTCTCGTTAAATACACCGGTTGGGGCGGTCTTCCCGAAGCATTTAAAGAAAACACCACCGGGCCGTGGGCTGACCGCCACGATAAACTCAAAGGGATTCTGACCCCGGACGAATATCGATCGGCTTCTTTATCGACCATCAATGCTCATTATACGATGCCTGAGGTCGCTACGGCTGTCTGGGACGGCGTTACCCGCCTTGGATACACCGGAGGCCCCACCATGGAGCCGGGCATGGGTATAGGCCATTTCTACGGCACCAGGCCGACGAATTTACCCATTGAGATGAACGGCATTGAACTTGATTCCATTTCCGGCCGCATTGCGCAGCATCTTTACCAATCCGCGAACATTAAAATCGCTGGGTATGAAACCATACCCATGGAAAAAGACA
>CAIYXV010000086.1 GCA_903930225.1 uncultured bacterium
TCAGATCGATCTTCAGTTTATCAAACATGCGCTCGATCGACCGCCGCGTATCCCGCAGCAGATCATCATAAGCAATAAATATTCTCGGTGCTCCGCGGGTAGACGCTTCCGTTTCAAGCATATAATTGGCCCACAGCAAAGTGGCTTTTTCAAATGAAAGCCCATTTCTTTTTTGCAGGGACCCCGCCACCTCCATAGGATCGCGAAGGGGTATGATAAAACAGGGTTCAATATTCAGATCGGCCAGTATTTCTTTCCATAACGGGAACAGGCGGCTGATGCGGGGGTCTTTGATCGCGAACACGGGATCCCCGGCAAATTCATTTATAATTATCGCTTTTAGTTCATCTTTATAACTTTTAAGAGAGCTTTCTTCCCACCATTTCTCCGGCAGAGGAAACAGGCTGTCCCAGGACGAGCCGACCGCCCTTAAGATCGCCTCATTGACCATGTATATGCTGTTATTCTCAAAAAAGCCCTTTTCATTATCCATTTTCGGCTTCATTATGTTTATGCCGAAATTGAGCCCCAGCAGTGAAAGAACGCCCGCGAAGGCCGAAGTCCCGCTGCGGTGCATGCCCAGAATAATGATCGCTTTTTGTTTGCTCATGCTTATTACTTATTATACTCCGGAAACAGCTTCAGAATTAATCGTTCCTTGTGCTTGACCAGCTCGTACAGCTCCCGGTCATAGTACCTTTCCCAGTCGTTTTTTCCTTTTCTTTGGGGAGTAGCATTGACCCTCGGCTCGTCAATGATGAACGAGATATCCCTTTCTTCATACCCAAACTCCAACAGCAGATCATAAAGTTCTTGGTTAAGGTTTTCCGTTCGCAGGAATTTGACCCCTGCCATATCGCAGCGGTGCTGTTCGGACCCCAGGTAGCCCTCGTCCATCGTTTCTATTGTGCGCATCGGATCTTTAAAAAAGAACTGGATAAAAGCATAGGTTATCATGCCGATATCAACCTTTAAGAGTTCATGTCCGGTCCGGCTGTTAATATCAAAGACATTGATAAATTCAAGATATTGTTTAAAGCTAAGTTCCGGAAAAGCGGGGTATTGCGCCAATATCTTTACCAGATTGTCCGGCTTCGGTTCGATCCAGTTGCGGAATTCGTATGTCGAAATATAACGGTCGAACGGATTGCGTATGCAGCTGATGACCGGTCTGTCCCGGAATTCATCCGGGATCTGTTCCCAGGTCCCGTGAACATTGGTCACCCTGGCGCCGCCGATCCGTTTCAGGTTGGGCAGTAACAGCTCCCGGCACAAAGGCAGGTTCATCCGTTGTCTTTGGTTTATTCGTTCGTGCACTTTTTTCAAGGCGGCAGCAACAAATAGCCCGCCAGTCTTGGGAAAATGCAGAAAAACGAATTTATCAGTGATTATCATATATGCATTACCTGTAAGCCTTGCCGCTGACAAAAAGAAACAATACTCTGATCGCTTCGAACAAGTTATGAGGACGCAATATCATTTTAATGTTGGGCAAGATCCTGGTTAATGAAAAGTAACTGCTAAACCACATCCAACTGTGCAGCCGATCGAGGGTCTTTGGCTTCACGCCCTCCGGATAGTAGATCGGATAAGGGACTTCACCCCACAGATACCGGGTCCAGACGTCGGAGGGCAGCTGTCCGGCCGCCAGCGCGATCTCAAAGATCTCTGATTTTGGCACCGGGACCATTTTCGAGATCTTGATCGCGTCAGTGCCCAACCGCCGGGAGAAACGTATAGTTTCCTTTATATCTTCCACTGTCTCGGTCGGATGCCCAAAAATGTAAAAGCCCATGGTCCTGATCCCGTGCCGGCGGCATAAATTGACCGCGTCATGATATTTTTCATTGGTGATCTTTTTATGGTCAAGATACCTTATCCGCTCGACGCCGGTCTCAACCCCGAACCCGAGATTGCCGCAGCCCGCTTCTTTCATCGCCGCCAGCAGTTCGTCATCCACCGTATCCGCCCGGGACATTGCGCCCCAGGAAACCTTTAAGCCGCGCCCTATCAGCTCGCGGCAAAACCGCATGACCCATTGCCGGTCAAGGGTGAAAATGTCGTCCTCAAATTCAATATATTGGAAATTGTGTTTGTTGACCAACAGATCGATCTGCGCCATGGCCCGATCGACCGAAAGTCGCCGATAGCGGCTCTTGCGAAGACCGCCGCAGTAGATACAATTGTAAGGGCACCCGCGGGAGGTGATCATCGATATCGTCCTTTTATTGGTATTGATGCCGCGGTATTTCTCTAGAGGCAGCAGATCGTATGCGGGCAGCGGCAATTGGTCAAGGTCGTCGATCGGCAGCGGGGGTTGAATTGAGAGCTTGCCATTAATACTTCTGGCAAGCCCCGGGATATTTAACGCTTCGCCCTGTCCCAAGATCGCCTCGCAGAAATCCGCTAACGAATGTTCGCATTCGCCGCTTAATCCATACTGCAAGCCCAGCGTAGAAATGATTTGCGGCTCGGCATTAACATGCGAACCGCCGAGCACAATTACCCCTGTCGGATAATCAGCTTTGATCGCTCGCGCCATCTCATGGCAAACCCGCAGCGTCGGAGACATCGCGCTGATACCGATAATAACGGGCTTGGCTTGGCGGATATAGGCAAGCATATCCGACATTTTAAGATTAAGGGCGGCGCAATCAAGGATCGAGACCTTAATTCCTCGCTCCCGGAGCGAGCCCGCCAGATAACACAAGCCCAGGTACGGGTAAGGCGTCATATGCAGACGCTGATGCGGCGGGCTGATCAAGAGACAATCCAGTTTTTTCATTTCAAATGCTCAATATAATAACCGATCTTTTCCATATGGCCGTTGACCGGCCGCACGGTTTCTTCAGGCAGGTAATAGAATTCCAGGTACAGCGGGGACCGATCAATGGACAGATCTCCCCTTTTTACTATTTTTCCCGGTTCTTTCTGAAAATATTTTAACCGATAACTCCGGGTTTTATCACTGACTGGGTCCTTTATATGACATTCGCCGGCGGTCAAATGCCTGAACGTGACATCAAGCAGATCGACCCCGCAATAATGATCGATCAAACGCCACAAATGGCATCCGTCCAGGCGCGGAGCCATTTCGATCAAGAACAATTCGCCGTCGGCTAATTTAATTTGAAAATAAACTGGGCCATCGGCGATCGTTAATTTTTCCAGCACCCGCTTTATTAGATCCGCTGTCTTTTCGATGATCGGCTGGTCAACTGCCATCGCGGGTATCCGATGTTCTTTTGCCGGATTTCCGGGATAATCGCACAAGGGAATGCGGTCGGTAAGCTGAGAGAAAACGACTTTCCCGTCATTTAAGTAAACGTTGGCTGATATTTCCCGGCCGGCAATATAGCGCTCAACAATCAGCTCTTTTGCGCGGGAGTATCGCATGGCCTGTTCATAGTACCGATCATAGTCTTGTCGTTCTCTGATCATATAAACTCCGCGCTGCCCTTGGCTGTCAGCCGGTTTCAGCATGCAGGGATATTCGCGCCATGACCGGATATCGTCTTTTTCCCTTATGACGGCATATGGAACATTGCCGACGAAATCCGGTCCCAATACGGA
The DNA here is from genome assembly GCA_903930225.1 of uncultured bacterium. Taxonomy (GTDB): domain Bacteria; phylum Margulisbacteria; class WOR-1; order XYC2-FULL-46-14; family WPAF01; genus CAIYXV01. The sequence continues at coordinate 3,574 of CAIYXV010000086.1, forward strand.
ACGCATTTTCGCCTTATTTTGGCAGATCGCTGCGGTTTGATAGGAAATAAAATGGGGAAGACCGAGCTTTTCGCTGACGGCGGCGATCGTCGGCATGGCCACATCCGAACCGATCGAATACACCCAATCCATCTTATTATCCGCCGCATATCGGCAGACCGCCTCGATATCGACAATATCGATCAGCGCGAACCGATCGGCTAAAGCACGGCCCGGACCATGTTCATTATAAGCGCAGGCATGGACCTCGATACCGGCATTCTTACAATATCTTATCGCATCGACCTGCGCGTTCCCTATGCCGAGGATCAATATTTTATTCATACATTGCGCCCGATTTGCGTGTTTTTGTCATCAGTTTTTTAAATACTGCCGCGTGTTCTTTCGCGCTTTTGTCCCAATTAAACGTTCCTGCCCTTTCAATCCCTTTGTGGACAAGCGCTTTCCGGAGTTTATCATCGTCCAATAATCGTTCCAGGCAGACCGCGATGCTCCGAACCGAGAGCGGATCGATCAGCAGCGCGGCCTCCCCTGCGATCTCCGCGCACGCAGTATTATTTGAAGTTATTACCGGACAGCCGGAAGCCATAGACTCGATTATCGGCATCCCAAAGGTTTCGTGCAGTGAAGGAAAGATAAAACCTATAGCGCCGCGGTACAGTTCCGCGATCGCGCGCTGATCCAGGGACCGGTCAATGAATTCTATCCCTTCAATATTTTCAACCGGACGGTAGCCGGGAGAAACGATCTTGAAGCGCGGCTTTGACCGGTGATCAATCGTTCTATACGCCGCGATCATCCTTTCAATATTCTTTTTCGGCTGATAGGAAGAGATATGCAGAAGATACGATCCGGTGTTATCTTGCTCATTTCCCGGATAAAATATTTTATGATCGACCCCGTGATGGATCGGCGTGACCAACGCCTCCGGCAGACGTAAATATCTTACCGCCTCTTTTTTAGCGTATTCCGAAACAGCGATAACGGCAGAGCATAACTGCCGGCCTCGCTGCCAGCTCCGATATGTCTCCCAGCGCGCCCGATAGCCCCTGACCATTTGCCGCCAACCCCACCCGTAGCAGTCGCTGACTGGCAGCGCCAGATTGGCGGCCCCGTGAAAAGTGACGACAACCGGCGATCCCGCGTTGCGGAAAATGCCGCTTGGCCCGTTCCGTCCGGCGCTCGGCTGCCAGTAGATATCCGCCTGCGGCGGCAGTTCCGGCCCTGAAAAACAGGTTATTTCATGCCCCAAGCCGGACAGACGGGAGGAGATATTATCCAGATAGATCCGGCTGCTGTGCGGCAAATGATCCGGTCTTAAAGCAAAGATCTTCAATTTGTTCGTTCCCCTCCATCTAGATCCCCGGCATAGCTTTCAAGCAATTGCCCGACTATTTTCCTCACCACTTCATCCCTGACATTGCGCAAATTGTTTTCGTACATGCTCCAGTTCTTGGTCAATACCACGGTTTCGTAAGAAGGGAAATAGTCTACATTATCCATTTTATCTGCAAGCTCGCCGCAGACCGCTCGCAACACCGATTTTGAGTACATATTGGCCGTGATCACATCTTGGCCGGCATAGGTGTTCTTAAGCGGTACCGGTGAAGTCGTGATCAGCATTTTGCAATCGGGCTTATGCTTTCTTACCGTCATAATGGTTTTTTCAACATAATTTAAGCATTTATTGTAATTTAAACGGACATATTTAAACCTGCCCACATTGTTCTTCATTAAATCATTGGGGGACCGCACGATAAACAGCTCGTTTTCCGAATCCCACCATGATTCCACAAGGCCTAAAGTGATCACCATCAGCTGCGACGAAAATACCTGCGAGAACACATCGCAGATCTCCTGCCGGCGCAGAAGCGCCCTCTCCCTGCTCACGGGAACATATCCGCCTATATGAAGATCAATAACGCGCCCGTCGTCGCACGCATATAAATATTTCTCGATCTCCCGATAATTTACTTTCCCGCCGGACAAATATATTTTTTCGGTCCATTCGATTTCCTGGCAAATGCTCGCGGGAGAGAATTTATTTAGGATCCCGTTCGGCCGCACGGTCGGGCCCATTTCCTCTTTGGGCGCTTTAAAAGACAGCATCGGGATGATGCAACCGAATTTGCTCAAATGCTCTTCTATATTTCTCGCAAAACAGCTGCCGATCGTAAAGACCTTATCAGCTTTATTTATCCTAAAAGAAGGGAATATTTTAGGCCAGACCTCCGGGACCAATCTCGGCCTGGCATTTGACCAATTGCTGTAATCAACCGACGGCTTATTTTTGCTACTTTGCAGTAAAGACAATATTTTATTAATAATTTTGTTGAGCATTATTTTACTTAATAATTTCCTTTCCCGGCACGCCGGTCACGGTCGCGTTCGCAGGAACGTCCCGTATTACGACTGTGCCCGCCCCGACCGTCGCCTGTTCGCCTACCGTTGTCCCTAGCAGCACGGTGGCCCCCGCCCCGATCAGGCAGCCTTTTTTGATCTTTGCCCGGCCCCCAATCGTAACCCCCGGACCGATCAGAACCGAATCACCGATCTCAACGTCATGGCTTATGACAACGCCGTAGCGAAGCGTCACGTTATTACCGATCAAAACATTCGCCCCGATCACACATCCTTGCGGGATAATGCAGCCGCGGCCGAGCTCGACATAATTAAGATCGACGGCAGGATGCACCAGGCTGGCAAGTTTGCAATTATAAGAATTTAACCGCTCTGCGATCTTATGGTTCCCATCCCGGGTGCCGTTCACATTATTGAAAAAATAAACATCCTTCTGCCCGGATAGATCCGGCAGTAATTCCCGTCCACCTAAAATATCGCAGCCCATAAACTTTTTGTCTTTAAGCTCCGGGGTATCATCCATAAAGCCCAGAACCTGCCAGGTCGGATCGGTTTGATTGATCGCGTCAACCAGCTTGATCACATCGCCAAAAGACGCTCCGTAAATTATCAGCTTTTTCATATTAATACGATCCTTATAATAGCCAAGCCGGACCCCTGACCAGCGGCATGATCCTTGTACTTATCCAAAACATGGCTATCATCCAATCTTATTTCTAAATGGCAGATTGCGGGCAACTTCATTTTAAAAGGTATTCTAATATTAAATCCCCCTTTACTTATTACCCTTTCAGCGATCACCGCATTATCAATCACCAATGTCATCCTGATTTTATTGCCATTTAAATGTTTTAACACTGCTATGCCCGCGATGTGAATTTCATGCGCATTTTCACCGGGATTCGGATTTGCCAGGTAAACATCCGCGCGTCCCGCCATCCAGCGATAATCCCTGGCGGATCCATGCCATCCTTTCCCCAATTGCTCCACATCAATGTCATTCGCCATGTTTATATAGTTCTTAATGCTGCTCCGCATTTCTAAACTGGATACTTGAGCCAATTTCTCGGCTTGTGCAATATCAATAAGCTCCCCATCATTAAATATAAACGCATATTTTTCCCTCTTAGCCTTTACTCCGGATAAATTATTCGTAAATACGACCGGCATACTATTATTATAATAGAGGTCAAATACACTGCCGGAATCGTATGCCCATCGCGCATCCTCACTGGCGTTTACAAGATAAAGCTTGGCGTCACCGGGCAATGTCGGATAATAATGCTTCAGCGAATTCAGGCCTTTTCTGGCCAGATCGGCCCGCCTTGTCACCCACGAATGAGATCTCTCTTCTCCGATATTGATTGAGGAAGAATAGATTATGATCACGCATAATAGAACTCCGGTAATGATTCTTTTATTCATCGGCCAATCTTTCGTCATATCAAACGCTGAAGCAAACAGACAGCAAATGCCTATCAACGCGAGATTAACATAATACACTTGCGCATGGCCTACAATAAGCATTACCGGCAGTAAAGACAACAGGAACCAGGTTCCGGCAAAGATCGTATCCCTGCGCCTGTGAACGAACATAAATACTAGACTGATAAAAATAAAAAGGGCGGCAATTAAAGCAATGCCATAAATCCTATGGCTAGCAAACCGCCCTATTATGGATAGCGTTATATCCAGGCGATTCAAACTCCAGATTATATATTTCCCTAAATTTATTATTATCATTCCATTTATCTTTGCCGCGTAAGGGCCGCTGGCCGGTAGACCGACCGACATAAAATGGATCAATAAATATATCATAACCAGGATAATATGAGGCAGAGTCAACCATAAAGCTTGCTTTAAATTATTTATACTTAACGGCGGGTTCAAATATAAATATATTATAATCAGAAGACCCGGTATCACGACCGCGGTTTCCTTAGATGCCAGCGCCGCAAGAGTAAATGCGATTGAAAACAGATAGCTCTTGCGGTCTTGTTTTTGATAATAATCAATCATGTTCATGATTGCGAGCAAAGCGAACAGGGCCATCCCCGATTCGGACACCGCACTTATCCAATATACCGAGACGAACAATGCCGAATTAATGCCGTAAAATAATGCGGCGAGCCAACTAGCGATCGCGCTTTTCCCCAGTTTTAGAAGGATCAAGAATACCAAAACCGTATTAATGATCTGGACCAGCAAGTTAACAACATGGAATCCGATCGGAGTGAGGCCGAACAATTTATAATTGGCCAGAAAATACATTTCCTGGGTCAGCGGTCGATAAAATCCGGATCCATTATATTGGATGAACGGCCGTATTATGTCGCCGATGTTTTTTGAGCTGACCGCGGTATGCAGCCACCAGAAATCGTCCTGTGTAAAAAAACATTTTATGGCGCCGCTATATATGATCCCAACAATGATCACCAGCAGTATTGATAATATCGCGTTTTGGTATTTTCTAAGTACTTCAGGCATTTTATCCCTATTTCCCCGCCTTCATTTTGATACCGTTCTTTCCCTGATTACATATTGTCTGGTATGCGTTACTTCCTTGATGATCCTTGCCAGGTACTCTCCGACCACGCCCAGCACGATAAGGTTCAGCCCCGAAAAGAACAGAAGCAGAAGCATGACCGAGGTCCAGCCGGGAACACTCACCAGGCCGAATATTTTTCGCAGTACTACAATGAGCCCCGCCATGAGGCTCGCTCCGAACAATAGAAGCCCGCAGACGGAAACTGTCCTTAACGGAATGGTCGAATAATTAATAAGGAGATTGAACGACAGCTGAAAGATCTTCCCGATCCCGTAATTCGATCTGCCGTAGCGGCGCTGGCCGTGATTGATCGTAAAATTAACGATCCGGGAGGTCGACTGTAATAGCATCCCGCCGATCATCGGGTTCGGGGACTTATCATTGATTATTTCCCCGACCACCCACGCTTTCATAAGCCTGAAACTGCCGATATATAATCCGGCCGGTTTGTTAAAGATCGATCGATAGGCGCGGTCGATGACCAGACTGCCCAATTTCCGGAATAAAGAATGCCTTTTTATTTCAGGGCGTCCGATCACCACATCCGCGCCGGTATCGAGGAGGCGTTGATACAATCCGGGGATATCTTCGGGCAAATGCTGCAGATCATCATCCAGGGTAATGATGTATTGGCCGCGGCAGGCGTTAAAGCCGCACAGCGTCGCGTTATGCTGGCCGAAATTGCGGGACAATTGGATGATCGATATTTTTTCATGCTCGCGATCCAATTCCTGTAAAACATCCCAGGAGCGATCATTTGAAGCGTCATCAACAAATATTATCTCGTATCCAGCTTTGAGCTTGTTCTCAAATACGCTGATCAGCCGTTCGGACAGCTCTTTGAGCGTTCTTTCGCTGTTAAAAACCGGCACTACGACCGAAAACACAGGCCGATCGGTCATGCTTCAACCTCCTTCAATATTTTATCCGCTTCATCCAGCACGTAATCGAGCATATCCTCCATCCCCGGCCATAAGGGCATTCTTACCAGCCGAACGCTTATCTCATGCGTGATCCCCAGCTCTCCATGTTTCCGGCCGTATTTGATCCCTGCGATGGAATCGTCAAGCGGCAAATAATGGATCACCGGATTTATCCCCTTTTCCCTGAAATGACGGATGAACTCGGTTTGATGCATATGATCGGGCAGCAGCAGATAATATATGTGCCCGTTATGAACGCACTCATCCGGAACGATCGGGCGCCTTATCGATCCGTTCTTCTCGTGTCCGACAAACGCCGCATGATACGCGTTCCATATCGCAAGCCGGCGGTCCAATATTGAGCCCGCCTCCTCCATCTGCGCCCACAAAAAAGCGGCAGTGATCTCGCTCGGCAAATAGGACGAACCGATATCCACCCAGGAATATTTTTTCACTTCTCCTCTGAAAAACCGGCTGCGATCGGTCCCTTTTTCCCAGATGATCTCTGCCCTTTCAGCATAGCTTTGGTCGTTGAGTAAAAGCGCCCCACCTTCACCGGAAAGAATGTCCTTGGTCTCATGGAAACTTAACGCGGACATGTGCCCGATCCCGCCCAGCGCGCGCCCCTTATAACGCGACAGGATCCCGTGAGCGGCATCCTCGATCACCAGCAGATGATGCTTTTCGGCAATTGCCATGATCGCGTCCATCTCGCACGCCACGCCCGCATAATGTACCGGCACGATCGCTTTGGTGCGGCGGGTGATCGCCGCTTCGATCTTGGTTTCATCAAGGTTAAGGGTGTCCCGGCGAATATCCACGAACACCGGCACCCCTCCCCGCAGAACGAACGCGTTGGCGGTCGAGGTAAAAGTATAGGAAGGCATGATCACCTCATCCCCGGGCTGAATATCAGCCAGTATCGCCGCCATTTCCAATGCCGCAGTCCCGGAATGGGTCAATAGCGCCATGCGGCTGCCGGTATTCTTTATAAGCCAGTCCTGGCAGCGCTTCGTATATTCGCCATTCCCGGACAGGTGCCCGCGCTTTATGGCATCCTCTATATAATCCAATTCTTTCCCGGTCGTGAAAGGCCGGTTGAACGGTATTTTCAATTTCGTCCTCCTGCCGGCAATGCTATAAATATTCCCATATCCTTATAACTCCCGATCAATTCGTATCTTACTTTATGCCTGTAATGCTCCGCCATGAATTTTTCGATCATTTCCATATACTTATACTTGATGCTCGCGACCAAAAAGACTTTACGATCATCCGGCAAAGGCAGAAAAACATTTTTAATGCCGAACTTTTGCATCATCTCCTTGTTAAAAGGACTGTTTATTATCCATCCGGAAAACAACAGATTCAGTCCTCGGTATTCCGCCAAACTGGAAAACGGCGGGGTTAATTCTACCGGCAGGTTATGCCCTCCCAATAAAATATTAAGCTTGTCTTTCCCGGCCGGCAGTGCCTTGAGATAGCCACTAAGCCGCTGATCATTCATCTGATCAGCTTTGCTCATTTTCTCAAGCTCAATCACATGTCCAATCAAGATCAGCAATAAAGCGGCAACGATGGGAATGATCAGCCACGCGGTTTTCTTACTTCGCAGCGCATCGATCGCGGTCTCGATATTGCCATCGACCATCAACATCATGGCGCTTAAGAACATGAGCATCGGCATATAGATCCGGAACGGCAGACGGGCGGAATGGGCGAAATAAATGGACAGCAGGATTACCGGAAAAATGACGGCGTAAATCTGCCTTCTCCCGCTCTTCTCGATAAATATAATTGACAGCATTAAAAATATGCCTGCCGCAAATATCAGCAATTTATCCGCGAGGAAAATATCAAACAATACTCCCGCGGTTTCTTGAATGTTCCTTCTATATTTGAGATTATGATTAATAAATGCCAGCTTGTCCCGGGAAAACACATTTTGGTCATAAAACATGCGGTTCCTGAACATCAGGAAATCGTTTTTGCTCCAGCCGATCTTCGAAAAGACCGGCTGGGTCTGCGCGTTATAAACAAGTTTCGGATACCCGTGCAATTGGCCCCGGATATGATTGTATTCAATATAACTGCCCCATTCAGGGTCTTTATGATAATAATAATCATTATATTTAACGGCTGAAAATAATATCAGCGCCGATAGAACTATAAATACCGGTAGTTTAAGCGATTTCGTTTCCCAGTATTTGAGCAATAATAATGGCGCGGACAACAGCATTGCAAAATAAAACACTTCATGCCGTATCAACCCTGCCAGTCCGAACAGAAGGACGGAAACCATAAGGCATAGCCAGGATGCTATGCCGGGCTCCTCAAGCGCGACCAGCAGCAGGCACAGCCCTCCCAGTGCGGCCATAAAAGCGGTGGACGTAAATTGAAGACGCATCAGGAGCGCGCATTCAAAGAAAACGAACAACAATATATATTGCAGGATGCGCCAGCGGTCAAGTTTTTTCTTTAAAACACTGAAAAGAATAGCCGTCATGGCCAGAATATGCGCGGCGAACAGATACAGAGTATACCAATTAATATTCGGGACCCGTTCATAAAAATATTTCAGGGCCTGGCCAATGATAACATTGGTATATACCAGGTATTCGCTGGGTTCGCCGGTCCTTATGCCGGAAACGGTCAGCATGGTCCCGATATCGTCATTGGTTTCGTAAGCAGGCTTCAGCAGCATAAAGAACGCTCCGAACAGGAGCGTATTTATCAGCAACACTAGCGCCAGAATGGTTATCCAGGAATGGTTTTTCGCGATCGAATTCATAACGAACACTCCATGATCAAATGAGTATACGGTATTCTTAAAAGATCGTGATGGATATTCGTTCTAACATTAGGGAATACTTTCGCGGCCAGGGCATAAGATTCCTCCCGCGTCCTAACGTATCGGCCCCGGTCATTGGCAAGCAGATAATATTCCAATTGTAATCTACCTTCCACCCTGCAGCCGTCCATAGTGATCAGCCGTCCGGAAGGTTTAAGCGCTTTTTGCGCCAGCCTGAACATCTCCACCGCCTCATCATCGTCAAGGTGGTGGAGCACTCCTTTGGCCAGCACAATATCAAAGGCGGAAGTTTCAGTGACGGCGCCACCGCGTATTCCCGCGCAGATGAAACGGGCGCGGCCGCCGAACTTTTTCTGCGCCGCGTCAATGTAGTTTTGATCGATATCCAATCCGATATATTCCACTTCAGGCAAATATTCCAGGATATCCGCGGGTCCGCATCCGATATCCAATATTTTATCGCCGGCTTTCGGCCGAAGATAATCAAGCAGCATCGCCCCCGATTTACCAGAGCCGATCAGCCGTCCGAACAACCAATATATAATTGGAAAACCCAGGATCGAACGGATATCCACTGAATTAGCCTTAGCGGCTTTCCCTTTGATGCTCATCGCTATCCCTGCTCCAGATATGATTCCGTCATTTTATCGACTATTTTACTGATATATTTATCCGAAACATGGCGGAGATCAGCCTCATAAGCATTCTGATCGCCTGCCACATTCTCATACGACGGGAAATAATCAATCGCTTTATCCGCCGAGACGATCTCTCCGCAGGCAGCCCGCAATACGGATTTTGAATACATGTTCGCGCAGATCACGTCTTCTTTTGTGAACGTCTCTTTCAGCGGAACGGGAGAAACAGATATCAGGCATTTAACGTCAGGCTGGTATTTCCTGATCAATCCGATCGACTTCCTTATATGATCGACACATTCAGCTAGGCTTAATCTGGTGAATTCAAACCTGCGCGGATCATTCATCATTATTTCTGAGGGGGCCCTCTGGATGAACAGGCCATTTTTCAGGTCTCGCCACACCTCGATCAAGCCCAGGGTCATTATCAAGATCCTAGAGTTAAAGGCCTGCTTAAATACATCGTATATCTCCTGTCGGCGGGCTAATGCCCTGGCCTTTGTTACAGGCACATAGCCTCCAATATGCAGGTCAATTGCACTGTCCTCGCCGCATTCATACAACAACTCCTCGATATCTTTATAACTTAGCCTTCCGCCCTGCGCATGAATGCGGTCGCACCATGCAAGCTCCTGGAATATCGATACCGGAGAATATTTATTCAAGATACCATTCGGGCGGTTCGGCCATTCGTGCTTGGGGACGGAAAAAGACATCATAGGAACATCAAAGCCGCACTTGACCAGATGCTCTTCAATATTCCGGGCAAAGCAGCTTCCGATCGTGAATATTTTGTCCTGCTTCGCTATCTTAAAAGAGGGGATTATCTCCGGCCATATGTTAGGGATTAACCGCTCCCTGGCGTTTTCCCATGTTGATATGCCGGGTCTGGCAGATTTCTTTATATTACCGTCCGCGTTCCAATATTCAAGATCGACCCCGATCAATGCTCCCAATTTTTCTATCTCTAAGCTATATTTTTTCTTCAAGCTCCGTCTTAGACCAGCAGATGTGTCCCGGGCTTTCTGGCCCGGCCAGACCCTAACCCTAATTTTATTGATCAAACCAGACAGCGATCGCACAACCCTATTGACCAGGTGCGGTTTCTGCGCTGCGGTTTCCGGAATAATGGCCTTGCGTGAATTAATGACCGGGAATGCCGGTTTGAACGACGGATCGACGTTTAAAAACTCCAGCGTCTTCTTGTAAACTCCGGCGGTATCGGCTTTTAGATCATCATAGATAATGATCATTATTTGTTCTTCTGGGAATTGGGATAGATACCTCCTGACCTGCTCGGTATAGGCCACGACCTCGCTATAAAAAAGCCTCTCATTAAAACGAAGGCCGTCTTTAATCTTCAATTGGCCGCTTTTCCTTTTGTTTTCCGCATCCAGCGCAGCTTTAAAATCAATAATATCTTCATCCCGGTTATAGATCATTTGCGCGTGATATGATTGCAGCATATCAGCCGGCTCGCGCAGCATGATTATTATCTTAGCTTCCGGATTGAACCGATGGATATTTAAAGCGGCAGTCTTTGATAAAAGATAAAACACCGAACTTTCGCCAATGACCTTCCTGCTACCTCCCCCCTCAAACATGGAGAAATATCTCCCATCATCACGGAAAGGATCGTCCGGAGGCAACAGGTCGGTGGCAAAGTGGTTATTCTCCTTGTGCTTGGCCATGAATATCTCGGGATGCGAGCCAAGGTAAGTATGCATGGCGGTCGTGCCGCATTTGGGCGCGCCGACGATGAATAGATTGGGGGTCTTCTTTCCGTCTGCCATCTAATACACCAGTTCCCGGTCGAATTTCGATCTGATAAAATCGATCTGGTCTGCGTAATGATCGGCCAGAGCTTTTTCAACCGACATCGGCATTGCCGCGTCGGGAGCCGCATTCACCTTTTTCTTCAGCTCCGCCCCGGTCAGCGGGAGCGGTTCTATTTCCAAAAATGAGAACACCTGCTTTAAGAATTCATCAGGACTTTGAATGATATCATCGTAAAATAGATACAGGATCCGATCACGCTTAAAATTATTCTCATAAACCCTCGTGTTCCTGCGGTAATCGCCATGGATCAGTTTCGCGGGATACATGACCGTTTTCCGGATGATATCTTCTGCCGGCTCGCATTCCTTATGCCCGGTTTCGAGGAACCAGAACAGGCGAAAACCCGACCACGCGCGCTTAACCGGGTTCCTGATAATATAAATAATCTTAAGCGCGGGCAATTTTTCAGCCATCAAAGCAACCCGCTTGTCCGACAGTGTGGCATAGAACGGCGTAATCTCTCCCCTTACCTTATGCTTTAACCCAGGTTCAAACTGCTCCCGATACCAATTCCAGTGGTCAGCCGATCCCATATCATAATAAGGTCTTTGACCGGGGTTCCCTAATCCCTCATAAGCACTGAAATCGGGTTTTTCATCAAAAAAATGGAGCTCTTTTTGAGCCGGCAAAAAGATATCAGGATGGAGAGAGAGCATCTCATAAAGCCAGGTAGTCCCCGCTCTTTGAGTGCCGATACCTATAAAATTTGGCAATGCCATTAAAGTTTCAACGCCTCTCTGGTCTCTTTCGGGGTCGCGATCTGCCTGCCCATGGCGCCGGCAAAACTTACCACCCTTTCGACCAGTTTACGGTTGGTGGCCAGCATCGTGCGTTCCTCATCATAGTAAATATTATCCTCCACTCCTACCCGCACGCCGTTCCCCATCACAATGCCCAGCGCGTTCATTCTTCCCTGCAGGTCGCCCACTCCTCCCACCGACCAGAATGAATTTTCCGGCAGTTCGGACACGATCAGGCCCAGATGCAGCATCTTGGCCTGCGCCGCCGCGATATTCCCCAAAATGATATTAAAATAATAAGGCGGATCGATCAGCCCTTTCTTGATCAAATAATGGGCATAGTTGACCATGCCCAGATCGAAAACTTCCAGCTCCGGTTTTATCCTTTTGTCTTTCATCTTGCCGGCCAGTTTTATGATCATGTCCGGACTATTCACGCTGGCGATCTTGTTGAAATTGATCGAACTTAGCGTCAGGCTCGCCATGTCCGGCTTCAGGTTCCCCTCAAGGTCAAGCACGTCCGACCGATGGGCGAATTCGCCGTAGGTCCGCCCGCTGGTCGAGACAATGATCACCAGTTCCGGCGCCTTCGCCCTGATCCCGCGGATGATCTCGGCGTAGATCTCTTTCCGGTAAGTCGGCTTGCCCTCTTCGTCGCGCGCGTGAAGGTGCACCATCGATATGCCCAGCTGTGCGCAATCAAGCACATCGGAGATGATCTCTGCCGGGCTCTGCGGCACGTGCGGGGTCATCTCCTTGGTCGGTATCATTCCGGTCGGGGTCAAATTTATGATCAGTTTATTCATTTCCCTGCACCTGCCCTTATATTTCCGCGCTTTAAATGCTTAAGCACAGCGTTTATTACCAGATCTGCTGATCCGCGGATCGTATTTTTATCCGTATCCAGCACCAGGTCCGGGTTTTTCGGTTCTTCATAAGGAGCCGATATCCCGGTGAATTCTTTTACCTGTCCCTTTTTAGCCTTTTTGTACAAAAGCTTGGGATCGCGTCCGATACAAGCCGCGATCTCCGCCTTTACATAGACCTCAATCAGGTCGTCGGGTCCGATCATCGTTCTTACCATTTTTCTCATTTTCCGGTATGGGGTGATGAATGCCACCAGCGAAATCAATCCGGCATCCCGGAATAAAGCGGCGACTTCCCCAACCCGGCGGATATTTTCCTGCCGATCGGACCTGGAAA